>QIJI01000323.1 GCA_003231795.1 Gammaproteobacteria bacterium | reverse complement strand
GATAATAGTCGAAGATGAATTCTCTGATTTGCAATTCAGTATTGAATTCGATTTAAGCGAGACCAGACCCTATCAGGCAGAATATCTTGCAGCCGCCAATATCGAAGAAGAAGACCCGCAGATATACCTGGATCACATCTCCAGAACCAAACAGTATATTCGTGACGGCGACATTTTCCAGGTGAACCTGTCACGTAAATGGAGCATCGATTTTGATAATAATTGCGATCCGATTGCCCTGTTTTACAGCCTTGGTCGTAGCAACCCCGCACAATTTGCATCATTGGTTAAATTCGAGGATTGTTACGTCATTAGTTCATCCCCCGAACGACTGATATCGGTTCGAAACGGTATCGCCCAGTCCCGTCCAATAGCCGGAACCCACCCACGCGGGGAAACTCCTGAACAGGACAACGAATTGTCCGCCCATTTACTGGCTCACCCCAAGGAACAGGCGGAGCATGTCATGTTAATTGACCTGGTACGTAACGATCTGGGTCGTTTTTGTCGCGCCGGATCGATACAGGTTACCGAAAAAATGGTGCTCGAAACTTACGAACATGTTCATCACATCGTTTCCAACATCGAGGGCAGGGTGGAACAGGGTAAATCAATCGCCGACATCGTGCATGCGGTGTTCCCCGGCGGCACCATTACCGGCTGCCCCAAGGTCCGATGCATGGAAATTATCAGCGAACTGGAACAATCGGCGCGGGGTGCATATACCGGATCGCTCGGCTATATCGGACTGAATGGCCAT
The DNA here is from genome assembly GCA_003231795.1 of Gammaproteobacteria bacterium. Lineage (GTDB taxonomy): Bacteria > Pseudomonadota > Gammaproteobacteria. The sequence continues at coordinate 13,793 of QIJI01000323.1, read as the reverse complement.
ATGGATCTTAATATCCTGATCCGAACTTTGACCTATAACAAAAACATTGTCAGTTTCCGCGCCGGCGGTGGCATCGTGCATGACTCGGTACTTGAGCGTGAATTAATGGAAACCCGCCACAAGGCTAAAGGTCTGCTCAATGCAATCAGGGCCCATGCCTGAATATACTTACAACACCGATCTCGACTGGCAGGAGAGGGCGTTGCACTACGGTGACGGGCTGTTTGAGACACTTTTGAAGCAGAATCAGGAAATCCCGTTGTGGCATCATCATCTGGAGCGATTGTCACAGGGTTGCAAACGTCTGTCGATAACGACACCGGACCCGGATTGGCTCGCCAATCAGGTTGCTGAGAAATCAAAAGCAATGGACAGTTGTGTCATCAAAATTATCGTAACTCGCGGGCACGGAGGACGCGGATTAAAACTGCCACCCGCTGAACAACTCTCAGTTCTGATTTACTGCTATCCCTGGAGTGAACCCGACTCGCTTGATCTGCGAGTTACCATTTGCAACACTCGTTTACCCATCAACCCGAATCTCGCTGGAATCAAGCACTTGAACCGACTCGACTATGTGCTCGCATCACTGGAATTGCAGCGCCAGCCTGATATGGAAGAGGGCATATTATGCGACAGCGAGGGGTATCTGGTAGAAGGCATCATCAGTAACCTGTTTTTTGTGATTGAGAGTCAGGTTCACACTCCATCACTGGAGTTTGCCGGCGTGACGGGTATCATGCGGAAAATTGTACTGGCACAGTTTCAGTCACTTGGAGTCCCGGTTAATATTGGGCGCTTTCAGGCCGCTAAACTGGATAGCGCAAGCGAAGTATTTTTCTGCAATAGTGTTCGCGGAATATCTCCAGTGATTGCAATCGATGAGAGGCAACTGGCGACGGGTGAAACGACGCGCACGATGATGGCAGCAGTTAACAGAAACACCGACCGGGTCTGAATCCAGTGTTATGGCGAAATTTTTAAAAAAACTAACTATCCTAAGTCTGCTGACTGGACTTTTGCTGATTTCCATACTGATTTTCCAGCTCCTGAGATTTCAACACAGCGCCGTCAACTTACCCGAAGGTGACAATATATTTCTGATTAAGCCTGGCAGCAGTATCAGGACTATCGCGCAACAGTTGACGCAACAGAAAATCATCGAAGACCCCTGGCTTTTCATTTTACTGGCAAAATTAAAGGGCGATGAATCGCGGGTACAAGCCGGCGAGTACGAAATAGTAACGGACCTGACGGCGGATGATCTGCTCGACACTTTCACCAGGGGAAGTGCAATCCAGTATAGTTTTACCGTGATTGAAGGCTGGTCATTTCGACAAATGCTCGGCGCAATTTCTCAGGATCCGATTATCGAAAGCACCCTCGGTGGGAAATCCGATCAGGAAATTATGCAAATCCTCGGATATCCGGACAGGCATCCAGAGGGTCTTTTTTTTCCAGACACCTACCGATTCCCCAAAGGCACCACCGACGTGGACTTTTTGCGCCGCGCTTTCCAGGTTATGGAAAATCATTTGCGCCGCGAATGGGACCAACGTGAAAGCGGTCTGCCATTGAAATCCAGCTATGAGGCCCTGATTCTGGCATCGATCATAGAAAAAGAAACCGGAGCCGAATTTGAACGACCTTTAATTAGCGGAGTATTTATCCAAAGGCTGAAAAAAAATATGCGCTTGCAAACTGACCCCACTATCATATACGGCCTTGGAGAAAGCTTTGACGGTAACATTCGTTATCGCGATTTAAGGAAAGACACCCCATACAATACCTACCTGCACGCCGGTTTAACACCAACTCCGATCGCGCTGCCGGGGCTGGAATCAATTCGGGCGTCCTTGCACCCGGCTAAAACGGATGCACTTTACTTTGTCTCCAAGGGTGATGGCACCCACTACTTTTCTGCTACTCTGGAAGAGCATAATGCCGCAGTTAGGCGCTACCAGTTGAATCACTAAAAAAAGAAATAACCGAGGCCGAGATTCGTGAAGGATAGTGATAAAACCAGAATGATTGTCATCGACGGAGTCGATGGATCCGGCAAGGGAGTACAGTCCAGGCGTATGCTTGAAGCATTTGTTCGCGCCGGATTCGATGTGATCCTGACCCGCGAACCTGGTGGATCGCCTGCCGCTGAAGATGTTCGCAAACTGCTGGTTGAGGGGGACCCTGAAAAATGGGATAGCATGACTGAATTGATGCTGATGTACGCTTCCAGGCGATCGCATCTGCGCGATACGATCTGGCCGGCGCTGGCCCAGGGTAAGTGGGTAATTAGCGATCGCTACGCAGATTCCAGCCGCGCGTTTCAGGGAATTGCCGGTGAACTCGGTCTCGAAACGGTAGAAAAAATTCATCACATAGTAGTCGGTGATTTTGAACCGGAACTGGTATTGATTCTCGACTTACCCGAATCAATCGGGCTGGATCGAGCAAATCAAAGAGGCGATCAGGAAAATCGTTTCGAAATGAAAAGTAGTGAATATCACGCCAAAGTTCGTGCTGCTTACTTACAGATTGCGTCCAGCAATCATCAACGGTATCAGGTTATCGACGCAAATCAGGAAATAGATCAGGTCAGCGAAGCTTTACTTGAGGTCGTCAATCGGCATTTCGACCTGAAACTGGCCTTGACGAAAATCAAGCAATGAGTGGCGGGGTAAATGCAGCCTTTCTGCCCTGGCAAGGTGAACTGCTAACCCAGGCTCTGGAGCTTAAAAAACAGCAACGATTGCCTCATGCCGTTTTAATCGATTCCGCCAGTGATCAGGATATCAGCGCCTTTGTGCACTATCTGTCACGCTTGTTGTTATGTGATGCGCCACAAAAACTGTCCACCTGCGAATCATGCGAAGCGTGCAGGATGTTACAGTCCGGTACTTATGCAGACTTTAATTATGTGACTCTTGAACCAAATGATAAAACTAATAAGTTAAGCAAAAACATAAAGATAGAACAAATACGTAAACTTATACATGAGGTTTCATTAACGGCTCGTTACACCCGGCTCAAGATTGCCGCGATCTACCCGGCTGAAGCAATGAACAACTCGAGTGCTAACGCATTGCTAAAAACTCTTGAAGAACCCGGCGCCGGAGTTCTTTTATTGCTGGTAACCCACAACAAGGGTCGTATTCCGATTACGCTGCGCAGTCGTTGTCAGGTCTGGAATATCAAGGCAGCCGATAAAAATCAGGCTATGACCTGGTTGGCAAATCAGGATATGGAGCAGGATGAAGCCGTGCGCCATCTCGATTATGCCAATGGAGATCCGGTTCTCGCATTGAATTTAATGCAGCAGGGTTATGCTTCGCTGGTGGATGAGTTCAAATCGAATTTTAGCCGATTTATTCGTGGTGAATTGAGTGTTGCGGTCCTTTGCAAAGAATTACGAGGCTTTGAATCACCCCTGTTACGTCGCCTGATCAACCGGATTCTAAGCGCCTATTGCTATCAGATGAGTGGTGCCAATGCTGAAGCCGGTGCCGAAGTGCCACAAGACAGGGCTACCATTCAGGCTTTACTACAACTACAACAACAGGCGCAGCATAATTTGCAGGTTGAAGAAAATAACCTCGATCTGCAACTTCAGCTTGAAGACGTGCTAATATCTTTGAAACAAATACTGACTCGGAGAACCGTCTGATGGGAGCCCCCGGAAGCCAGGGAATTCTTTCTCTCAACATTAAAGATAAAAGCGCATTGTATGCCGCTTATATGCCCTACGTTAAAAACGGTGGGCTATTTATTCCGACCAACAAGCAATACTCGTTGGGCGATGAGGTATTTATGCTGTTAAGCCTGATGGAAGACAAAGAACGGCTACCGGTCGCGGGCAAAATTATATGGGTTACCCCACAAGGGGCCCAGAGCAATAAAGCTGCAGGGATCGGAGTTCAATTCAGTACCCAGGATAATGGTACTACTCGAAATAAAATTGAAGGTTTCCTGGCGGGAGCGTTGCAGGCAGATCGACCCACCCACACTATGTAATTGTTGCCAACTCCAGGCAGAAGAATTATATCGGTAAATCTGGCCGAAAAATCAGACCCGGTTTATTAAACCTATTTATCAACCATCCAGAAATTTTTCGGGATTGCCTAAATGCTCGCAAAAATTCCACCCTGTTTAAATTTTCCTGAGAACCGCAGCAGTGCTTTTTGATAGTCATTGCCACCTGGATCGTATCGATCTCGCTGACTTCAACAATGATTTTGATCAATTGATGAGTGCCATCGAAGCCGATGGCGTCACTCGCATGATCTGTATTGGAGTCACGCTGGATAACTTCGACAATATGTACCAGCGAATCGAATCCTTGCCGCAAGTGTTTTGTACGGTTGGAGTACACCCCGACTACGAAGATACGACAGAACCCGATGTAGACGGGCTTTGCGAACTGGCCCAGCGCGACAAGGTAGTGGCGATCGGTGAAACCGGGCTTGACTATTTTCACCAGTCAGGCGATCTGCAATGGCAAAGAGACCGTTTCATCACTCATATTCGAGCCGCACGAAAATGCAAATTACCGCTGGTAATACACACTCGGGAGGCCCGCGAAGATACGATCGAATTGCTGCACAAACACAATGCGATTGAAGTAGGCGGTGTGCTCCATTGTTTTACCGAAAGCTGGGAAATGGCGCAGGCTGCGATCGAACTCGGATTTTACATTTCCATTTCCGGAATCGTTACCTTTAACCAGGCCCGGAATGTGAGGGAAATGGCATGCAAAATCCCGCTCGACAAACTCCTCATCGAAACCGACTCGCCATGGTTATCACCAGTACCCCATCGAGGCAAACCCAATCACCCCGGTCGCGTTGCGCTGGTTGCAGCAAAACTGGCTGAAATAAGGCATGAGTCACTTGAAATCATCGTCGCGCAGAGTTACTCCAATGCCAACAGGTTATTCGGATTAAACTGAATCCACGTTATCCGATGCCGTTGGCGTGCAAACAACTGGATCCGCCGGGGTAGAATTTCTGTAACAGGGCGATTATGCTGACTTAACTGCGCCGGATTACTACTATCGATGTAATCCGGTTTTATCAATTAAGGACGCTCTCAACGAGTCAATTCCGGTGGTCCGGCCTATTAGCCCGATCCGGGGTGGACTCTGAGCTGGAAGAGCGTCCCTCAATCGGATATACCGGGAAAATGGCCGAGCCTGATAACAATCCATTGATAGCGCCGGCAAAAGCGCTTAGCGACTTCATGAATGCCCGCATTCTGGGCCAGCCCCGACTGGTTTCCAGAATGCTGATCGCATTGCTGGCCGACGGGCATATACTGGTAGAAGGCCCCCCGGGCCTTGCCAAAACCAGAGCGGTAAAATCCCTCGCCAGCGGTATCGAGGGTGAATTTCAACGAATCCAGTTCACCCCGGATTTACTACCCGCGGATCTGACCGGTACCGATGTCTATCGCCCCCATGATGGTAGTTTCAATTTTCAGCCCGGCCCGTTGTTTCACCACCTTATTGTTGCCGATGAAATCAATCGGGCACCGGCAAAGGTACAGTCAGCGTTACTCGAATCGATGGAAGAACGCCAGATAACGGTTGGCGGAAATACCTATCCCCTGCCTGAATTATTTTTTGTCATGGCAACCCAGAATCCGATTGAACATGAAGGCACATACCCATTACCGGAAGCACAACTGGATCGGTTTTTACTCAAAATCAATATCGGTTATCCGCAACTGGATTCGGAAATCAGGATCATGCGGCAGGTACGCAACGAGGCTCAGCACATTGGCGACTCGGTTGATTTACCTGACAGTTTACCGATTTCTCAACAGACTCTATTTGATATTCGCCAGCAAATTCTCGATATGTACATTTCTGAACCGGTCGAGCTTTATATCACTCAACTGGTTCAGGCAAGCCGCGATCCGAGGGCTTATTCGAGTGACCTGGAAAAGTGGATTCAATATGGCGCCAGCCCGCGCGCGACACTTGCCTTTGATCGATGTACCCGGGCGCTGGCCTGGCTTGAAGGGCGTGACTATGTATCGCCCGAGGATGTGCAGCAACTGGCTCATGAAATCATGCGCCATCGCGTCCTGTTAACTTACCAGGCAGAAGCCGATGGCATCTCGGTCGATCAGGTTATCGACGAATTGATTACCAGAGTGCCCGTTGCCTGAGTATGGATAAATCGTCCTATATCCCGGGAATCAACATCGAAGTCGAAGATTTGGTACAGGTACGTGGACAGATTTCAGAATTATCCCTGGCTAACATTCAGCGCCGCACAAGCTACCGCTCGGGAGCCCGTGAGGCACGAGCTCGCGGTCGTGGCATGGAATATGAAGAGACCCGCGTCTATGTCTCCGGTGACGACATCAGAACCATGGACTGGCGCGTGATGGCACGAACCGGTGAAGCGCATACCAAAATATTCTCGGAAGAGAAGGAGCGCCGCTTCCTGTTAGCCGTGGACCTCTCTGCATCGATGTTTTTTGGAACTCGTCATGGCTTCAAGTCCTGGGCTGCCGCGCTTACTACCGCGCACATAGGGTGGCTTGCGAGTCTCACTGGCGGGCGCATCGGGGGGCTGATCGTATCGCCCGACGGGCAGCATGAAATCAGGCCGGGGAAAACTAGATCCGGTTTGATGGGTGTTTTCCATCACTTGTCCGAAGCCAGCAAAATTGATTTGCCGCCCGCTAATCAGGAAAATCGTTTTAACCTGTTGTTGCGTGAAACATTGCGCGTAATCAAACCGGGCTCGATCATTGCGTTAATATCGGATTTTATCGGGCTCGATGAAAAGTCCGCCGAAATTATTTCGGGGATTACCAGACACAGTGATGTCAATCTGTTCTGGATTCATGACGACACCGAAACCAGCGACTGGCCTTCAGGCCACTATCAGGTTTTAACCGGAGATCATAGTATCGGCGTTGATGTCGCCGAAAATCCTTCCGCCAGTTGGCCTTCCCGGTTACAACAGCATCATCGATCACAAATAGAGTCACTGGCCTCCAGGTTTAAGCTTCCACTTTGTATGATTTCCTGTAACCGCGATATCACTGCTCAAATCGCATTGCAACTTAAGGAGCCTCTGATCAATTCATGAATGAACGTGTTGTGAGAATGATCAACTTCTGCGTTGTGAAACTTAGCAATAGACCTGCTATTACTTACGTTTCACGCCTTGAATTGAACGGTCCGACGCTTCGGCATTTTGAATCACAACCCGATTCATCCAGAATTAATCAGAGGCTCCTTAAAGCCTGAACATGACTGCCGAAGAGTTACTACTGGAACTGAGAAATATTCAAACGCCACCAGCCCCTGGATGGTGGTTGATCGCGCCGGCTTATGTGCTGGGAATGGTCGTCATCATCGGCCTGATTGTGCTTTTCATTTTATTGTTTCGTAATAGAAACACAAACCGGCTGGTACACCAGGCCAACTACGACCTGCAACGAATTAAAAACAGCCACCAACTGAATGGCGATAGCCAACTGCTTGCACTGAACCTGTCTAAATGGCTAAAACAGGTCAGTATGTTAGCCTTTCCAGAGCTGCAACCGGCCTCGTTAAATGGCCAGCGCTGGCTGAAGTTTCTTGACCGAAGCAGCGAAGCAGTCTGCTTTTCTAACGGCGCTGGCAGACTGTTTGCCGGATCCGTCTATTGCTGTGACCCACAATTCGATACGACCGAAGCAATCGATCTGTGTGAACAGTGGCTACTGGGAATCAAGCATCGACTAGTTGCGCAAGGGCAGGCCTGATGCTTGATATTGAATCAGGTTGGGCATTTCTGCTTTTGCCCATACCGATATTGGTCCGCTTGCTACTGTCACCATCGGATACGGCTGGTCTTGCACTTGCGGTACCACTGTTCAGCCAGCTTAAGCTTGAAACCGGGGCCATCACCGATTCAAAACATCGATTATCCATGTTTTGTATTTCGATTTTCTGGATCTGCCTGGTCGCCGCCGCCAGTCGTCCTTTCTGGCTGAGTGAACCGGTATCGCGCACTGAAACCGGACGCGACCTGATGCTGGCAGTCGACATTTCCGGCAGCATGAGCGAAGCAGATATGCTTATCAATTCACTCCCTGCCAGCCGTATAGATGCGTTAAAACTCGTCGCCGGCCAGTTTATCGAACGGCGTAAAGGAGACCGGCTTGGCTTGATTCTTTTCGGTACCAATGCCTACACTTTTGTCCCGCTGACTTTCGATCTTGAAACGTTAAATGAGCTGTTGCAGGACGTCAGTACCGGCCTTGCTGGTCGTAGAACAGCCATTGGAGACGCAATCGGGCTCGCCGTAAAATCAATGCGGGAACAACTGACCGAGTACAAGGTTTTGATATTGATTACCGATGGGAGCAACACTGCCGGGTTTGGCGATCCGATTCAAGCCGCACGAGCTGCGAGGCAAGAAGGATTGACTATCTACACTATCGGGGTAGGAAGCGACGAAGAAACCCTGAGTCTAATTTACGGCCTCCCAAGCATACCGACAGGTACCGTACTTAACGAAGGTTTGCTGAAGCAAATTTCGAGCGTAACGAATGGTCAGTATTTTCGCGCCACTGATTCGCGCTCACTGGAACAAATTTATGCCGCACTGGATCGACTGGAACCGGTCGAACACAAATTCCAGTCCTATCGACCACGCGAAGAATTGTTTTATATCCCGCTTTTATGCGGAATATTGATAATGATGTTTTACCTTGCTTCAACCATTGTCGGCCAGGCACGGCACAAACGCTGATGTTTATGTTCTCAACATTCAGCTTTCTGTTTCCACATTGGTTGCTGCTTTTACCATTGCTCTGGGGCCTGTTGTGGCTCTTTTCAGCCAGATATAGACGCCGTTCAATATGGAGCGAGATCTGTGACGCACATCTATTGCAGCAGATGCCCACTGGCAGCCCGGGGGAGGGCAGCAGCCGCTGGATGCTTGTAGCGCTCGCCGTGCTGATGTCGCTTGCAATCGTGGCTGCTGCGGGACCCAGTTGGCACAGTGAGTACCAGCCAGTTTCCGAATCCAGTGCTGCCAGGGTTGTTGCGCTGGATCTTTCCCGATTAATGCTGGTGCAGGATGTAAAACCAAATCGATTTGCACAGGCACTTGCAGGCGCGCGTCAAATCGTATCATCCGATTTCGACGGAGAAACCGGGTTGATCGTCTTTTCGGGTGCCACATTTGTTGTGTCTCCCCTGACCAGAGATGCCAATACTCTGCTCGCGTTTCTTAAAGAACTCAATCCCGAAACCATGCCGGTAGACGGCAATCGCATCGATTTTGCCATCGATGCAGCACAGCGATTATTACAAACCTCTATCGCCGGTAGCGGGCAGATAGTCATCATCACCGGTGGCTCCGAGTCAATTGAAGCCGCTGTTCAGGCGGCATATCGAGCAAATCAACAGGGCAATCAAGTGTCGGTGCTCGCTATCGGGACTACGGCAGGTGGGCCCTTAATCAATTCGAACGGTGGACTGGTACGTGACACTGAAGGAAAGTTCGTACTCGCTAAAACCGATTTCCAGGGTCTGGCGCGGATCGCCCGGGTGGGTATGGGCTCCTTTTTGAAAATGACTGACTCCGCTATTCCTGTCAGTTTTTTCACTGCGCAACTGGGCAGTATAGTCGAAGATTCTGAAATCGATCACCAAAGTTCACAGCAGATACCTGTCAATGGAGGTTACTGGCTAGTCTGGTTGATACTGCCTTTGTCGCTGATTTTGTTCCGCAAAAATACTTTGTGGGTATTGTTAATCATTGCCTGGATTCCCGCTGACAAAGGACTCTACGCGAGTGACTGGAATGCGTTCCTGAATCATCGCGAACACCGTGCATTCGAGGCATACCAGGATCGTAATTACTCACTCGCTGCCACTATCTCTAACAATCCCATGGTCAAAGGTTCGGCCCTGTATCAGTCGAATCGGTATGCCGAGGTAGAAGCTTTCGAAGATGATGATTCGGCACAATCATTTTACAACCGGGGTAATGCGCTTGCCCGTCAACAACAGTTTCCCGAGGCTGTTATCGCTTATAAAACCGCGCTGCAACTGAAACCTGATTTTATTGATGCGGCATTTAACAAGAATTTGATTGAGACATTTCTGATACAGCGATATGAATCCGAAAATGAGGCCGATAACGACGACGAAGATGGAGACTCTGCCAGTGAAAATGATCTGGCCAGCGCTCAATCCAGTCTCGGGTCGATGGGTAGCGAACAGAGCAATCCAGCCGATGAGCAACAGCCGGGTAGCGGGATCGGGGCATCGTCGCAACTGGGGCTACTGGAAGAAAGTGAGACCTTTGACGGTGGTGAAGAACGTCTCAAACCCTTGCCCCCGGTCGAGCAGGGCAATGACAAATTGCCGGATCCCAAACTGATTGAGCAATGGATCAAAAGTTTGCCACAGGCTTCTTCAGAACTGTTTCGACGAAAGTTTTTACGCGATTATGAACGTCAAAAATTGCAACAACGATAGCGCCGTAAATCGAGCTTTAGTCACGGGCTGCCTGCTGCTTTGCAGTCTGGTTTTTGGGTATTCTCATGCCCAGACTGCCCGACTGGAGCCCCCGCAGATAACGCAAGGCGATGTTTCAATATTGGTAATCGAACTGGAAAGTAAAATCCCATCTTTATACGGACTAGATACAACGGCGCTGGAAACTGATTTTGAAATTCTCGATTCTCAATCCCGAATCATTTCCGTGCTCGAACTGGACGAAATCACTCGAAAGATGCAGTGGAAAGTACATCTGTACCCTCGCAAATCTGGTCAATTGCTGGTTCCATCGTTACTACTGGGCGGAATCCCGACACCTGCGCTGACCCTCGATGTAAAACCGCAACCTGCCAGCGAACAGCAGAAGCTGTATTTACAAATAGAAGCAGAGCCCCTGGACCCTTATCTGCATCAACAATCACGCGTCACCACGCGCTTGTTCTACAACACGACGCTGCACCAGGGTCGGTTGCGTGAGCCGAAGTCTGAAAACACACAAATATTTCGCAGTGGCCGGGAGCGGAACTATTCGGTGATCAGAGATGGACAGTCATTCCAGGTTATCGAGCGCAGCATTGTGGTGTTTGCAAATTCGGTTGGCAAGATTGGGATTTCAGCGGCGAGTTTTCTCGGTGAAATAGATCAACTATCTCCGGTTTCTGACTCATCAAAACTCAATAGGCGAATTTTCCGAACCAGCAAGCCGCTCAAGCTGCAGGTGCGTGACAAACCTGCCACGTATTCAGGCAAATACTGGCTCCCCGCTAACCGCATCGATATCTCACAAAACTGGGATAAACAAAGCGCTTTCAAAGTAGGGGATTCACTCAACCGGACGATAACCATAGTAGCCACAGGATTGCCGGCTGAATTCTTGCCCGCTGATTTGTTGATGGGGGGTAACAACCAGTTCAGGGTGTATCCGGATCAACCCGAAAGGTCTAATCAGTTCAGTGGTGAGACCCTGATCGGACAACTGGAGCAGTCTTTTGCGGTGATCCTGTCCGAACCCGGAGAAACCACCATCCCCGGACTGACCTTGACCTGGTGGGACACCGTGCAGGCAGTTGAAAAGCAAACCGAGCTGCCCGGCAAAACCATTCAGGTACTCGCATCGAGCAGTTTTCGAGCCGACGGCAAATCCGATAGCGACGCGCAAACCCACTCGACTCCATCAGGGCAGGGGTCAGCAGTTCTTTATTTTGCAGCCATTGTAATAACGATATTGCTAACGGCTATACTGCTGTTATTGCGCGGTCAAAAGCAGCGTGACAGGCTAATCGAGTACCTGATTTTGCGTTTTGATCCGACCGGACTGAAGCGCGAGCTGAGACAATCTTGCTTGTCCAATAATCCGGAAAAAGCCCGCAAGCTACTGCTTCGCTGGGCCAGAAAATATTGGCCACAGGAACGCATCAGTGGATTGCATCATATCAGCGCCAAAATTCGAAATGCCGAGTTTGACCATGAACTGGCGCAACTTGATGCGGTGATATTTTCAGATCGAAATTTCAACTGGCGTGGAATGACGCTATGGCGCTTAATTTTTTCGCTAAGTCGTCCCAAAAGACAGCATTCGGATAACAACTTGCTTCCGCCTTTATATCCATTGTTGCAACAGAAATTTCAGGACTAATATCTGAATCCGACCTAAAACTGCAGCTACTGGTCAAATTCATGCATTAGTCAGTCAAAACTGTCCAGCCATCAGCCGGTTTGAAACGCGCTCCGTAACTGGATTCATAGTCACCCATCAAACCCGTTAGCGCATCTACCCCTTCTTCGAGGCTGTAATTCATCGGCCCCCCACGAAACGGCGCAAACCCTGTTCCAAATATAATCCCGGCATCGAGCAAATCCTTGTCGCTAACAATTCCTTCTTTCAGACAGGCGGCTGCTTCATTCAATAAGCGGAATATAAGCCGGTTTTGAATGATCTTCTGCTCACCCAGGTCGGCGTCGTTGTCCTTGACTGGCTTACCATTTTTATATTGATAAAATCCCTCGCCCGATTTTTTACCCAGTTTCTTGGCATCGACATACTGATTCAGCCCGGCAGGCACATCAATGTCGTAAGCTTCGGATAAGTTTTTCGCAACCGACTGACAGATATCCAGACCCACGGTATCGGCGAGTTCGACCGGACCCATCGGCATGCCAAAATCAGTAGCCGCTTTATCGATCGCTTCTGCGGCAATTCCTTCGTCATGAAGGGTCATTGCCTCGACCAGATAAGGCATCAAAATGCGATTAACCAGAAATCCAGGCGAACTCTTAACCGGCAACGGAAGTTTGCCAATATGCTGAGTGAAAGCAATCGCTCGTTGCACAACTGCCGGTGACGATGATGCAGATTGCACGATCTCAACCAATGGCATCATGGCTACCGGGTTAAAAAAGTGAATCCCGACCAGCCTATCGGGCTGTTTTAACGCAGACGCCAGGGTTTCGAGCGGAATACTCGAAGTATTGGTTGCCAACACCGCGTCTACTTTCATCAATGGCTCAATCTTTCGATAAATTTTGTGCTTGGCCTCGACATTTTCATATATCGCTTCGATAATTACGTCGGCTCGTGCCACACCGTCACCATCGATATCTGGAATTAATCGATCCAGCGCTGCATTTCGGTCCACTGTTGTTTTCAAACGCTTGTCAAAAAACCGATGCGCCCGTTTGAAGGTATTACTCAGGTATTTTGCCTCGCGATCCTGCAGGGTCACAGTAAAGCCCCGGTAAGCGCACCAGGTAGCGATATCTCCGCCCATGGTGCCGGCACCGATGACATGCACATGCTTCGGTGTGAACGCCTTCTTGTCTCCCAGGCCCTTGAGGCGGGTTTGCAGAAAAAAGACTCGTATCAGGTTGCGAACCTTGCTCCCCTGGATCAGACGCGCCACTGAATTGGCCTCTTCTTCCATCATTCGCTTCTTGTTACCGTAATAATTAGCCCACAGGTCGAGAATTGCGTATGGAGCAGGGTAGTGCTGGCGTGGCGCTTTTTTAGCGACCTGTTTTCTCATGAAACCTGCGAGCAAATTGCGAATTCCAGGCAAGGACAAAATATGGCCGATTAGTGGCATGGCCTGCTTTTTCGGCGGCGATAATGCGATCTGGCGTGCCGCCCGCTCTATTTGACGCTTCGGTTGCGCGCTATCTATCAATCCGATTTTGCTGGCCTGGCGGGCAGACAGCGCGCGGCCGGAAAGCATGAATTCAAGCGACTTCAATGGATTGATCATTTGTGTCGAACGAACCAAACCACCATAGGCCGGAT
>QIJI01000165.1 GCA_003231795.1 Gammaproteobacteria bacterium | reverse complement strand
TTATTTTGCAAAATCGATTGCATCGCCAGTAGCGATTGGCGGTGTTTGGCCAGTATCAGGCAGCCACTGGTATCACGATCAAGCCGGTGCACCAGTTCAATATCCTGCTGACGAATTAATCGCATCACATCGATAACACCGAAATCAACCCCGGAACCCGCGTGAACGGCCAGACTCTGTGGTTTATTTAAAATCAGAATATGTTTGTTTTCATACAATACGGCAGCCTCCAGCGTTTTTTGAAGGCTCCTGGACGGTTCGGCTGTGCGCCGATTGTGCTGCTCAATTCGAACCGGCGGAATGCGAACAATATCCCCAATCTGTAGCTTGTAATCCGGTTTGCAGCGTTTTTTATTAACCCGAACTTCACCTTTTCGGATAATGCGATAGACCCGGGTACGCGGTATATTCTGAAGCTGTTTAATCAGAAAATTATCGAGTCGCTGGTTTAGCTGGGCTGATGAAATTTCAACCAGGTCGACTTTAGATCTTTGCAGGTTAATTGAATTCAATGGATGGCAGTCAATGCAAACTATGCTATATTTCGGTGGTAGCATTGTACTGCCTAAAATCCAGGCAAAACACTACCAAAACAGTTTTCGACGAGAAACAAACCACATAAGCGCTTGTTTCTTAAATGAATTAGTTCTGGCCACGCACCACAGGGGTGCGTAAATCCAGGACTCAACAACACACAGGCCAATGAACTGCCTCATTTACAGTTTTGTTCTGCTTAAAAATTTCCTCATGACAGGCGAGCTACAACACGCCCGGCTGGACCTTATGTCCGCCCATAACCCATTAGAAATTTCTGCCAGACAGCTGCGAGTAAACAGTCTCAGGCCCTTTATGCAAGGCATTTACTTCAATGAAACGAATTCTAATCAATGCCACCCAGGCCGAAGAGCTGAGGGTGGCGATGGTCAATGGCCAATTACTTTACGACCTCGATATCGAAGTTCCATCTCGCGAGCAGAAAAAATCCAACATATACAAGGGTAAAATTACCCGCGTCGAACCCAGCCTCGAGGCTGCTTTTGTCAACTATGGCGCCGAGCGTCATGGCTTCCTCCCGTTCAAGGAAATCGCAAAACAATACTTTGGCGATGCCCCCCGTGATGACAACGGAAAACCGATACTCAAGAATGCTCTGAAAGTAGATCAGGAAATCATTGTCCAGGTTGAAAAAGAGGAACGCGGTAACAAGGGAGCAGCGCTTACCAGTTTTATCAGTCTCGCAGGACGTTTTTTGGTGGCAATGCCACAGAATCCACGCGCCGGTGGGGTGTCTCGTCGAATCGAAGGCGAAGACCGTGACGAACTGAAAAAAGTACTCGATGATTTAAAAATGCCCGACGGAATGGGTGTCATTGTACGCACCGCCGGAGTGGGACGTTCGAGCGAGGAGATGCAATGGGATCTGGACTATCTGTCACAGGTCTGGGACGCAATTGAGAAAGCTGCCGACGGTAAAAAAGCCCCTTTTCTGATTTATCAGGAATCGGACATCGTAATCCGCGCATTACGCGATCATTATCGCGCCGACATCGGAGAAATTCTGATTGATACGAGCGAAGCCTTTGCCCAGGCAGAGGAATTCATGCGCATGGTCATGCCCGGTTCATTGAGCAAGCTCAAACGATTTGATGACAAACTGCCGCTGTTTAATCGGTATCAAATTGAAAATCAAATTGAATCTGCATTTTCACGAGAAGTCACTCTGCCCTCGGGTGGCGCCATTGTGATCGATCATACCGAAGCGTTAATCTCAATCGACGTTAACTCGGCACGCGCTACTCGCGGTAGTGACATCGAAGAAACGGCAAAAATGACTAATCTGGAAGCCGCAGACGAAGTAGCAAGGCAATTGCGTATTCGGGATCTGGGCGGATTGATCGTTATCGATTTTATCGATATGATGCAGAACAAAAACCAGCGCGAAGTGGAAAACCGGTTACGTAATGCGGTGTACGACGATCGTGCGCGAGTGCAGATTGGCCGAATTTCCCGCTTTGGACTACTGGAAATGTCGCGTCAGCGTTTGCGCCCTTCGCTTGAAGAATCGAGCCAGATCGTTTGCCCTCGTTGCAGTGGGCAGGGAACCATCAGAGATGTTGAATCGCTTTCTCTTGCAGTGTTGCGATTGCTGGAAGAAGAATCGTTAAAGGAAAACACGGGGAAAATTCTGGCCAAATTGCCGGTCGAATGCGCCACCTACCTGCTTAACGAAAAGCGCGAGAAAATCGATTCAATCGAACAACGCCGAAATGTACATATCGTCGTAATCCCCGACCCTAATTTGGAAACCCCGCATTATGAAATTGAGCGGGTAAAGGATAACGATACCCATCGGCATGAATCCAATTACAAGAAATCCTACGAATTGACCACCGAGGAACAGCCGGTAGATCTGGTGGGTATTGCGAGTAGCACTACGGTTACCCCGGAAAAGGCTGCCGTGCAGCGAGTGACTCCGCCAACACCTCGACCGGTTCCGAAACCCGCGAAATCAAGTACTGGCGAAACGGGGATAATCAGCAAGATTTTAAATATTTTTGCCGGCAACGACGAAAAAGTAGTCGAACCCGAAGAAGAAAAACCGGCTTCAGGTGGCAATCGTCAGGGCCGTGGTGGCAATCGAAATCGTCGTGGTAATCGAAATCGTGGCGGGCAAAATCGTAGCCGCAATAGCAGTTCGGAAAAATCTGGCGAAGGTAATCAACGTGTAAAGTCGGCTGATAAGGATCAGGACGGTACTGAAAAGTCGGATACTACTGAAAACAAGCGATCGCCACGCTCTGGACGTTCACGCGGGGGAAATCGTTCGGGTAACCGGGGAGGCAATCGAGCCAGGCAGACAGAAAACAAAAAGCCGCAGGACTCGCAAGGCAGCGAATCTGAGGCAAATAGCTCCAGTCAGGAAAAATCGGATACCGGTAATGTCGAAAATACAACTGAGCCGTCGAACCGCTCCAGATCGAGGAATGCATCGTCTCGCAACAAAGAATCGGCAAAACGCAATGATTCTGGTAAAGAAGAAAAATCGACAGATAGTGCATCGAGCGGTGGCAATGTTGCTGTTAAGACTGATGAAATGGCTAATGGCAATGTTGCACCCAGTGGAAATAAAGAGTCAGCCAATGGCAATACGGTAACCAGCGGCAATGATTCCGCCAAAGATAGTACAGCTGCTGGTAGCGGTGACTCAGCTAAGGGCCCGGATTCGAGTAAATCCGCCGAATCAGCTTCGACTGCAAAAAGTAGCACTGCCAGTGCCAAAACCGAAAACGCAAAAAAATCTCCGGCGGCTGATAAAACTTCGGCTGATAAAACTTCGGCAGATACAACTTCGGCTGATAAAACTTCGGCAGATACAACCCGGCAAGGCAACCAAAGTGATGTAGCTAAAGCTAGTCCTGCGGCTACCAACGAAAAGCCGAGCAGTCCGGGCGAAACTACGGTGCAATAGGACGCTTGTGCAACTATCGGTACCCGACCCAGAGGATGGGACGGGTACCGATGCGGCTACTTTTTCAATTCATTTAGTATTTGTTCAGTAATATTGACGGAGTCATTGGCGTAAGCAACGCTGGCATCAGTAAATATAAAATCATAACCGTTCTTGTCTCCAAACTCCTGAATAACAGCCCTGATTGAAACCTGAACTTTTTGCAATAGCTCTCTTTGTCGGGCCTGCAGATCATCCTTCAGCGACTGCTGCTCAAACTGGAAGCGACGTCTATTCTGGATAAGGTTGTCTTCCGCCTTTTTCTTTTGCTCATTGCTCATGATTGCGGCATCATTTTGATAGATTTGTTCCATTTCCTGGATGCTGCTAGCAAGAATCCGCAGGCTTTGCTCACGATCTCCGAACTGCTTCTGTAACTCTTCGTTGGCGGCAATTGCCTGTGGTGATTCTTCCAGTAAAACTTTTGAATTGATAAATGCAGATTTCTCGACAGCATTTGCGCCGAAACTAATAATTAGCAGTAACATTATTGATGTGAATTTCATTCTTATATGTCTCTATTGGTTTATTGCGGATTCCTGATTTTGCATACGCTGATTCAGTTGCTTTTCGATGTTTTTAGCGTCTTCAAATAATTTCTTAATACCCTCTTTACTATAGGGACTACCCGTTTCAACAGCGCTACCGGTTTTCTTCTGGCTGCTGACTTGCGCCTTTGCTTCGGCTTTTTTCTCGGGCAGTTTAACGGCCTGAATTACATTGGTATTCGGATCGTAGCCTTTGATCGTATATTCGATTCCATCGGGTGGCGGCTCGGTCGTAAACTGGACATCCGCATCGGCATCATACCACTTGTAAAAGATATCCTTGCCGCCGAGGCCTTCGACTGAAGGAGTTATTGTTCCTACATCAGGCAGGTCCGGCATCGAAAAATCGGGTAATTTGAAATCAGAGAAGTTCATCAGTGTACTTCCTTCGTCATCTTTAAGGAGTGTAAACGGTAATAACAACCCTATGACCAACCCGGCCAATAGAAGTTTTGCGAACAGTTTCATTGATTCATCCGACTTCGCATGATTGCAAAGCAGTATAGGGCATCTCCCAAAAAGCACATATCTAGGGAGCCTGCCGTTATTCAAGCCCGAATTTCAGTTATCCCGTTCATATACGGGTGTAACGGGTCAGGAATTTTAATACTGCCATCGGCCTGCTGGTAATTCTCCATAATCGCAATCAGCGTTCTACCGATCGCCAGCCCCGATCCATTCAGGGTATGTAACAATTCAGGTTTACCGTTTTGTGGATTTCGCCATCGGGCTTTCATCCGACGCGCCTGAAAATCGGTCATATTGCTGCAGGATGAAATTTCGCGGTAAGCCTTCTGGCCGGGAAGCCAGACTTCGAGGTCGTAGGTCTTGGTCGATGAAAATCCAAGGTCCCCGCCGCATAGTATGACCTTGCGGTAAGCCAGTCCCAGCAGTTGCAAAATCGTTTCTGCGTGTCCGGTCAATTGCTCCAGTGCCTGCATCGAATTCTCGGGTTCTACCATCTGCACCAGTTCGACTTTTTCAAATTGGTGTTGACGGATCATGCCTCGAGTATCGCGTCCATAGGAGCCTGCTTCGGAACGAAAACATGGCGTATGGGCGACGTATTTCAGGGGCAGATCTGCAGCCTCGGTAATACTGTCGGCGACTAAATTGGTTACCGGCACTTCGGCGGTCGGGATCAAATACAGATTATGATTTTCTGAATCAATGCGGAACAAGTCTTGTTTGAACTTGGGCAGTTGACCGGTACCTGTCAAGCTGGACTCATTCACCAGGTAAGGGACATATACCTCGGTGTAACCATGTTCGAGTATGTGCTGGTTAATCATGAATTGAATCAATGCACGATGCAAAGTCACGAGCGAGCCCGACATGGTGACAAAGCGTGAACCCGACAACTTTGCCGCGCGTTCAAAATCCATCGCACCCAGATTCTGTCCGAGTTCGATATGATCCAGCGGCTCAAACTCAAACTCGGGCGGTTCTCCCCACCGCAACACCTCCTGGTTTTCCTCCTCGCTATCTCCGGCAGGCACTGTTTCGTGAGGAATATTCGGAATGCCGAGTAACATTTGGTCAAGTTCGGCCTGTAAATCAGCCAGTTCGGATTCAGCCTTTTTTAAATCTTCACCAAGGTTTGCTACCTGATCCAGCAAAGGCTGGATATCTTCGCCCTGTGCCTTTGCTGCCCCAATTGCCCTGGAGCGACTATTGCGCTCGTTCTGTAAATTTTGAGTCGATACCTGCAACGATTTGCGTTTTTCTTCCAGTTGAATGAAAGCGTCGCTATCAAGGTTGAATTTCTTGATACTTAATCTTTCGACTACCGAGTCAAGATTGCCGCGCAGTAATTTTGGATCCAGCATATTTATATCATTTGTTTAGCGGTGACCAGGCCTGCCCAGGCACCGAGGATACAGAAAAACACACTGAGCAGTACATAACTCATCGCCTTTAGCAGTGCACCAGTGTTGATTAAATTCAGCGTGTCCATGGCGAATGCCGAAAATGTCGTAAAAGAACCGAGAAAACCAAGCAACAGACCCATTCTGACTTCTTCGCTAACCTGGAACCGCTGTACCAGCAGTACCGATAGAAAACCCATCGCCACGGATCCGACTACATTAACCGTAATTACAGCGTAGGGAAATTCCTGGCCTAGCCATCGATGCATCGAGGTAAATATCCAGTAACGGGACATTGCACCGAGGGAGCCTCCCAACGCTATTGCAATATAAATAGACATTCCTACCTAAAAAAATGCGATATTGTACCAGTCGTCAGGAAAGATGCACCCGCATCCGAAGTCTAAATATACTTTGACCATCACTCAGGACATAAAACAGATTGGACTCGATCTGGGGTTTCAGCAAGTCGGTATTACAGATACCCGGCTGAATCACCAGCATCCGCACTACATGAGCTGGATCGAGAACAATTATCACGGTGAAATGAGTTATATGGCGCGTAACATCGACAAACGCCTGGACCCTGCCCTGCTGGTGCCCGATACGCTTTGCGTTATCTGCGTGCGGCTCGATTATATGATTGAAGAAGAGCAGGATCCTGTCAACCTGCTCGATCACGCCAGCCACGCTTATATTTCCCGCTATGCGCTCGGTCGCGACTACCACAAGTTAATTCGCAAGCGACTACAGAAATTTGCCGATCAAATCGAAAAGTTGAGTGGGCCGATGGGATACAGGGTATTTACAGATAGTGCACCGGTATTGGAAAAAGCGCTGGCGGCCAGGGCCGGAATCGGATGGCAGGGCAAACATAGTAATATTTTGCATCGCGATCACGGGTCCTGGTTTTTTCTGGGCGAAATATATACTGACCTGAATCTTGATCTTGATACTGAAATCGAAAATCACTGCGGGCGATGCACCAGTTGTATCGACATCTGTCCGACCCAGGCGATCGTGGAACCCTATCTGGTAGATGCGCGGCGTTGTATTTCCTACCTGACTATCGAACATCGCAGCGAAATTCCTGTCGAGTTTCGTGTCGCCATCGGTAATCGTATTTATGGTTGTGACGACTGCCAGCTGGTATGCCCGTGGAATCGATTTGCAAAATTTACATCGGAGCCCGACTTTCAACCCCGGCATGGTCTCGACGGCATCAGCCTGATGGAATGTTATCGTTGGTCTGAATCCGAGTTCATGCATAAAATGGAGGGATCTGCTATCCGCCGGATCGGTCACCAGTGCTGGTTGCGAAATATCGTCATTGCCCTTGGAAACGCAAGTTATGACCCGCATATAATATCGGTGCTCGAACAGGACTATTCGCAACATAGCGGATTTCTGCAACAGCATATCGACTGGGCTATTCAACAACAGCAGAGCAAGGCAGCATGAAACAGTGGCAGGACTTCAATCCCAGGCAATCCCGGGAACTGGCCAGCACCAATTTTCTTTGTGACGCTGGTGATATCGGACTAATTCTGGTCAATGGAGAAGACGCTCGTGACTTTTTACAAAATCAACTCAGCAATGACATCGCGTTAATCGATGAGTCCCGTTTTCAGCTAAGTTCATATTCGACGCCCAAAGGTCGCATGTTGGGTGTTTTCCGGGTAGTTCAAATCTCGAATGGTTATATCCTGATTACGACCCGTGCCACGGTCCTGCCATTGATGGAACGGCTTTATCATTTTATCGTCCGCTCAAAGGTTACGCTGGCAGATGCCAGCGATTATTTCGCCCGTATCGCGGTGCAGACAAATCAGGCGCAAATCCTCGAGCATCCATTACTGGCAAAATCCCCTGGCGCAAGCTTGCAGAACGACAGTGTAATTTCTTTGCAGCTCGAGCCACTCGATCAACAGCATCGGTATTTGCTGTTGTGTCTGTCGGGTGACGAAGCCATTGCTTTGTGGAATGAGTTTTCGCAGCATTTGCAGGTCGCGGGTTTCAATTCCTGGCGACTGTCGGAGATCAAATCGGGAATCCCCTCGATCTATCCCGAGACTTCAGAAGAGTTTGTGCTGCAGATGGCCAATTTAAATCTCCTGCAAGCGGTCAGCTTTAATAAAGGCTGCTACCCGGGACAGGAAATCGTCGCACGAATGCAATATCTCGGCACCTTGAAGCGACGCATGTTTCTGGCTCAACTCGAAACAGGTCAGCTACCCAGTCCCGGCGACGATCTGGTGACGGCGGGCAAAAGCGCAGCCGATGGCAGTGGTAAAGTTGTCGACGCTGTATTTGATCAAAATGGCTTATGCCATTGCCTCTATATCGCCCAGATTGCGAAGGCTGAGGCAGGATCATTACGATTACTCGCACAACCCGATACTTCGATTCGTAACATCGATCTACCCTACTAATTTTTTTACGCCAATCCCCGGCGTATGGGCTCAAGTTTTCCGAAAAAGCACCGATATTTAAGGTGACAGTACACACCCGCGGGACAGCATGAGTATTACAACCGAATCCATTATCGACGATCTCGAAAATGATCGTCTTCCATTACCTACGTTGCCGGAAGTCGCCATTCGTGTCCGCGAAACTGCTGATGACGAAAGCGCTTCCATTACGGATGTCGCGAAGATAATTGAAACCGATGCCGCTTTATCTGCGCGCATCGTTCAGGTGGGTAATTCGGCGCTGTACCGAGGCGTCAATCCTGCGGAAACGGTTCAGGCTGCAGCCATGCGCATGGGTCTTGATACTGTACGCACGCTGGCGACCAGCCTGGTGATGAAGCAGCTATTTCAGGCGACTCACCCAGTGATCGATTTATACCTGCGCAAAGCCTGGAAACAGAGCACCGATGTGGCGGCTCTGAGCGCGATGATTGCCAGGAACGCGACCCGTCTGGAGTCAGATAGCGCGTTACTGGCCGGATTAACCCATTGTATCGGCCTGTCGCCCATTCTGGTTAAAGCCGAGGGCGATTCCGAATTGCTCAACAATGCTGACAAGCTGGACAGTTTGTTATATGAACTGTATCCATCGGTGGGCAGCCAGATATTGAAGTCCTGGGGTTTTAGCGATCAGTTGGTGAAAGTTCCCCTCGAGCATCTTAACACTGAACACCCGGGCAATGATGGCGAGGCTGATTATGTTGATATTGTGCAGGTAGCGTTGATACAGACCCTGGATGACGATACGCATCCCCTGGCTAATGTAGACCAGGCCTTAGTCGGAGCATTTGCTCGTCTGGGAATGCAGGATAGCCTGGAGGAAATTAATATGATCGGCGGTGTCATCGAAGTCGAAGAGATAAAGGCAGCAATACTTTAAAAATTGTCGAGCTGCTGCAATATTGCATCCAGATTCGTGTAATCCACCATAACGTGGCGCAAGTCGCCGCGATGTTCAACCACCAGGCTGGGAAAGCTGTCGACACCGATCGAGCGCGCGGTATCTATTTCATCGAGTAACTTTTGACGGGTTGTTGCGGAATCCAGCGATTCGGAAAATCGTTTGCCGTCGAGCCCGATTTCAACGGCCAGATCGATGAGCGTCGCGACTTCAGATGGGTTCCTTGCTTCGAGATAATAAGCCTGCTGAATTCTGCTGATCATTAATTCATCAAATTCTGGACCTTGTTCACGAGCGGCAATAACAGCCCGATTTGACGGATAAGTTGATCGTCGAGGTTCGCATTTTTCCCAGAAATCGAAATTGAACTCACTTCCGGTAACCTGTTGTACGCGTTGCCAGGCTTGTTGAACCATTTGTCGAGTCGAGTCCGGCATCGCTTGATCTGAATCCGGTGCAAGTCCGCCCAAAAGTTGCCGAATCTGCATTCGGTCCGATATTGCAGCAAATAATTGCTGGCGTACCTTTTCGAATCCCCAGCACCAGCTACACATCGGATCATGCACATAAATCAGGGTATTTTTCATCTTTACTCAGGCCTCTGTTGTCACAAGTTGTTGCATGATGTCTTCACAATTGTCGATTTGGTGAATGCCGGATACGCTTTTACCAGCTTGCCAGTAATCTTTTTCGCCAGCTTCATCGAGCAAGGAACGTTTCAGCTGCCAGATTGATTTGAGACCGTAAAATAAACGCATCCAGTGCTTTGTTCGGGTTCCTGACAACATCCATCGGGCAAACCACCCGATGCGGGTTCCACTGCGTTTAATATAATCGGTGTTGATGACGGATACCGGAATACCGGTAACCCGTTCTGACAGTACGATATCGGATTCGTCAGCCTCCAGTATTGCCTGTTTGTAGGCGGTACTGGCGTGGCATTCCCGGCTTGCAATAAAACGGGTGCCGAGTTGGCAGGCGCAATAACCTGTTGCGAGAGCCTGCTGAAACGACTCCGCATCTCCAACACCACCGGCGCAAACCAGAGGTACGCCAAGCTTGATGAGTTCATCATATAGCTGTTGCCCGGACTTTTGGCCTGCGTGCCCTCCGGCACGATTATTGACGCAAATTAATCCGTCTGCACCGTTATCCAGTCCAATTTGTGCCCATTTCAGTTCGGTCACGTCGGGATAAACCAGTCCGCCGGCTGCGTGAACCCGATCTGCTACCCAGTCGGGTTTTCCCAGCGAAGTAACGAAAAAACGGATACCTTCATCCAGTGCAATATCGACCCAGTCCGACATTCGTTGTTGGTATTTTTTGGAGGATGTTTCAATCAGCGCATTCATTCCGATCGGTTTATCGGTCAGCTTGCGCATTAAACGTATCCCCTGGCGATACTCGTGACCATGAACATAGGTCAACGATATGGGTTGCAATATACCGATACCCCCGGCTTCGGATACGGCGGCGGTCAGTTCGGGATTGCTGCAGGGGTACATTGCACCA
>QIJI01000301.1 GCA_003231795.1 Gammaproteobacteria bacterium | reverse complement strand
ACATTTTCCAGTGCGGTGCGTTTCTGACTGATTTCAAGATCGCTATAACCCATCGACTTCTTGAATGCCTGGTATAACTGCACCATGCGCTTATTTTCGGATTCCTGCTCGAATACAACCTTTTCAGACATAAACAGAATTCCGCCAGGGTTCAAACCCTGGACTATGTTTTCCAGCATTTCGACTCGATCATCTGGCGGCAGGAATTGCAATGTCAGGTTTAATACCACCATCGACGCATTTTCAATCCGTATATTTCGAACATCGTCGCAGCGCCATTCGATATTTGAGCGCGCCGGATCGATTTGCCTGCATTTTTCAATCATTGCCGGGGAATTATCGATCGCAATAATCTCCGGTTTGCTGTGTGCGGATTGACTGGCGATAATTGTTGTCGCTTCGCCCAGTGAACATCCCAGATCATATACCCGGCTATTCGGCTGGATGAATATACCCGCGAACAGGCCGGTTAAGCGAAGTAGTAGCGGGTATCCGGGTACTGAGCGTGAAATCATATCGTGGAATACATCTGCGACCGATTCATCGAATTCGAAGGCCTTGATCTCCTTTAGTGACCTCGCGAAAACCCGATCCCTGGAAGCATCCTGACTCACGTTAATATTCCTTCGAGTTTTCCATTCAGATAAACCTGTGCTATCCGGTCACGTTGCCAGGGTGGTACCCGATGTTTCTGGAATAATCGTTTCAAACGATGCCGGTTGTTACTGATGACCCCTGCATCACGAAATTTCAACATCAGGGACTGATCCTGATCTTCAATATTAAGTAGCCCCAGAATCTCTGTGCGCTGCAGACAGAGATTATGTTCATTGATTTCGACCTTCTGTTGGCAGCCAAATTCGAATTCTCCAGCCGTATATTTTGTGGCCGTCTCAGGGACCAGGAATAAACGCTGGTCATACAATCGGAGCGAGTAATCGGACATTGAAATTTTAGGCATGGCATCAGCCCTGGAATGTAACTGGCCTAGAAGCGTCTGCATTCGGCCCTGTGGCAACACACTTAATCCGGCATTTGCAATCCAGAAACGGATTAGATTTTTACGCCTGCCAGGGGGCAATGAGAGCAAACCTTCAATTTGCAGGGTCGCTATACCTTGCGATGAGCCCGCTTCGAATTGCTGAAAATCTATCTGTGCGAGTTGATCCAGCAGATCCTGGGCTTCGCACTGCAAATCACTGGCGCTGCTCAATGATTGTTGAAACCCGGCCCAGCGCTTTCTGATTTTGGGAATGACTTCATGACGCAGGTAATTCCGGTCGAAACGGGAATCCCGATTGCTCGGATCATCGAACCAGCTAATCTCATTTTCATTGGCATAGGACTCGAGCTGTTCGCGACTGAAATCAAGCAACGGGCGAAGTAGCAGCGCATTGCCCAAATTACGCTGGCGCGCAATACCGCGCAAACCGGCAACCCCCGACCCGCGCATGGCGTTTAACAGAAAAGTCTCGGCCTGATCATCTGCATGATGCGCCGTTAAAATGCAATCACCTTCATCAGAGCCCTGTTCAAACAGGCGATAACGCTGCTGTCGTGCTTCGGCTTCGATATTGGTATGAATCTGGCAGAGATCGAGACGGTTAACGCGAATTTCGAGTCCGTAAACCTGCGCCCGGTCACGACAGAATTGTTCCATCGACATGGCCGCGTCGATCAGACCATGGTTTATGTGCCAGGGAATTACTGCATAAGAGGGTTTGCCCGAGATCAGCAAGTGCAGCAATACACAGGAATCAAGCCCACCGCTGAATGCCAGGTTGACCCTTGGGGTTTCGTCAGGAATCAGCTCCAGACAGGATTCTATGGCAGCGGCTATCGCCAAAGCGGTTAGCCTGTCAGGTTTCTCGATACTGACCAAAAGCCATCAATTTCTGGTATCGCTGATCGAGAAGTTTATCGAGACTGACCGACTCCAGAGATTCCAGACTTTCAATCAGGTTTTGTTTCAATGAGTTGGCTATCTGGTCATAATTTCGATGCGCACCACCCAGTGGCTCTGGAATAATATGGTCAATCAGGTTTAGCGACATCAGGCGCTCGGCCGTAATCCCCATGGCCTCAGCCGCCCGTGACGCCTTGTCCGCACTTTTCCACAGTATCGACGCACAACCTTCCGGCGAGATAACTGAATAAGTAGAGTATTGCAGCATATTCACGCGATCACCGACACAGATCGCCAGCGCGCCGCCCGATCCGCCTTCACCAATGATGGTGCAGATAACCGGAGTTTTCAGCTCGGCCAGAACATACAAATTTTTCGCGATAGCTTCGCTCTGACCGCGTTCTTCGGCACCAATTCCGGGATAGGCTCCCGGGGTATCGATCAGCGTAATCAAAGGCATTTTGAATTTCTCGGCCATCTTCATCAAACGCATGGCTTTACGATATCCCTCAGGACGTGGCATGCCGAAGTTTCGTTTGATCTTTTCACGCGTATCGCGCCCTTTCTGCTGGCCGATAATAACCACAGGTTTGCCTTCCAGGCGCGCAACCCCGCCAATGATCGGGTAATCATCGGAATAGGCTCGGTCACCATGCAAACCTTCGAAGTCAGTAAAAATTCGTTCGATGTAGTCCAACGTATAAGGCCGATTGGGGTGGCGCGACAATTGCGAAATCTGCCAGGCCGAAAGTTTAGAGAATATCGACGATGTCAGGCTATCGACTTTCTTTTGCAGCGTCTGGATTTCCTGGCTGATATTAATATCGGTGTCATCGGTAACATACCGAAGCTCGGATATCTTGGCCTGGAGTTCGGCAATGGGTTGTTCAAATTCTAAAAATTTCGGATCCATTAAATTCTACTTAATAATGATTCTGTGATTAGAAGCTCGTCGAACCCGGATAATCCGGGGTCCAACAGGTTGCTAGTGGTCGAACCACTAGTGTAACGATTCGGTAAATTGCTGTCATCCGTGACGCTCACACCAGATCACGAATCGTGTCGGAAATCAGTTGTAAAGCTTCCGCTGGATCAGAGTGCTGGGTTATGGGTCTGCCGATTACCAGATAGCTGGCACCATCGATAATTGCCTGTCGAGGAGTCACGATACGCTTCTGATCATCGTTAGCCGCCCAGTCAGGCCTTATTCCCGGGGTCACCAGCAATGCAGTTTCACTGATTTGCTCACGCAACAATCCCGTTTCCCGCGCGGAACAGACCACGCCGTCAAGACCACTTTCGAGGGCGCTGGCGCATAGCGAGCTGACCAGTTGCGGCAGTGGGGTTTCAATACCAATTGCCTGTAAATCTCGTTCTGACATACTGGTTAACACGGTTACCGCAATCAAAAACGGCCGCCGCGAAACTACTTCAATACCTTCACGAGCAGCCTGCATCATTGCGCTGCCCCCGACTGCGTGAACATTCAGCATCCAGACACCGAGTTTTGCCGCTACTGCTGCCGCTTTCATAACCGTGTTGGGAATATCGTGAAATTTCAGATCAAGAAATATATCGTATCCCTGCCCTGCCAGCGACTCGACCAGGGCCGGACCTGCACTGGTAAACAATTCCTTTCCTATTTTTAGTCGGCACTGTTCGGGACTGACTTTTTGCGCGAATTCGAGGGCCTGTTGCGCGCTAGAATAATCGAGTGCAACAATTATTTTTGAATCATTCATACCGGTTTCATGGAAGACCAGTTGCGGCAACTGGGGCAGAGCCATTGTATGGCATGGCTTTCATAGCCACAACGCGAACAACTGAATTCACTCTTTCGACTCTGCAGGGTCTTTAAAAATATCGACAGGGTTTCCCAGGTTTCGCCGAGTTGATCTGGGTTCGATTTCAAAAAGCGCAATGCAAATTCGAATGCCTCGAATGACGGTGACTGGCGCAGAATATCAGAAAGAAATCCGCGAGCTTTTTCGATTTCGTTGTGGTTGGCATAGTGTTCGAGTAACGCCATCGCGAGTCGCGTCGATGGATGTTTCTGGTACTGGTTTTGCAGGAACTCCTGATACACGTGGGGATCCGTGTCGACAAAAATTTTACCCGCAGGTTCGATATAGAGTCCCATGTATTCGGGGTTTTGCCGCACCAGACGCCGAAAAATTCGCTTTGCATCGGCCGCGCGATCAGTATTTAAATTTAGTTGAATCAATAACAATGATGCCCGTACGCACGCAGAATCAACTTCCAGCGCGCGGTCAAGACTCTTTCGCGCCAGCCGTTTGTTACCACTGTCGATAGCACTACTGCCGATTTCACACAGGCATTGGCTCAACACTACCCCGGCTTCGCTTTCACCTTTCTGATAGAGTTCCTGCGCACAATCTACGGCTTCCTGCCACGACTTTTCGGTGATATATAAATCGAGTAAACGTCGATAGGCTTCACGCGTATCGGATTGCAGTTCTATCATTTCACGATACAGCTTTTCAGCCCGATCGAGTAATCCAGCCTTGAGATAATCACTAGCTAGTTCAGAGACCGCCATATGGCGTTGCTTCTTGGTGAGATTGGGGCGAGCCAGCAAATTCTGGTGCACCTTGATTGCGCGATCTACCTCTCCTTTCGAACGAAACAGATTTCCGAGGGCAATATGGATTTCTATGGTTTCTTTATTAACTTCGATCAGATCGGTAAAAATCCTGATCGCACTGTCCGAATCATCCGCTAACAGGTAATTCAGTCCACGTGCATAACTTTCTGAAAATCGATCCGACTGCGGCTGTTTCGACTTCTTTTTGTAGGGTTTCCAGCGCCCCAGCAACCAACCAATTGTGATTGCCAGCAGGACTAAAAGGAGTAGCCAGATATCCATTGATTATCGAGCAGTCGTTGGTGGGAGAGATAAACTTGCTACTTCTGATTGTTGGCGCGATCGCGCAGTTCCTTTCCCGGTTTGAAATGGGGGACATATTTGCCAGGCAACTCCACTTTGTCGCCCGATTTGGGATTACGTCCAGTCCTCGGCGGACGATAGTGCAGACTGAAGCTGCCAAAGCCTCTGATTTCGATGCGCTCCCCATTAGAGAGCGCACTACTCATCATTTCTATAAGACTCTTGACTGCCAGTTCGACGTCTTTGTAAGCCAGGTGGTTCTGATTCCCGGAAAGGTTATCAATCAGGTCCGATTTGGTCATTGAAGGTACAAATTCAGCTTCTTTCATCACAGAGTCCGTTAATCAGATTGGGTGGTGGTTTCCCACCACCCGGTTATTTGGATCAGATATGGATCAGGAATCCATCTTTTCCTTGAGCAGATCACCAAAACTGGTAGTCTTGCTACTGGCTTCACTAGTGGCCGCGTAATCCTTCAGGGCTTCCTGCTCATCTTCGGTATCCTTCGCCTTGATAGACAGATAAATACTGCGCCCCTTACGGTCCATGCCGGTAATTTTAGCCTCGATCTGATCGCCTTCATTCATGAATGAACGCGCATCTTCTACACGATCTTTAGCCATTTCAGAAGCACGTAACAATCCTTCGATGCCATCACCCAGATCGACGACTGCGGCTTTGGCGTCAACCGATATAACAGTACCGTTGACAATACTGCCCTTGGGCTTATCGGAAATAAAGCTGGCAAAAGGATCTTTTTCGATCTGCTTGATGCCCAGTGATATCCGTTCGCGTTCTGGATCGATTGACAATACCATGGCTTCGACTTCCTGTCCCTTTTGATAATCGCGCACAGCTTCTTCGCCAGGTTTGTTCCAGGACAAATCGGTTAAATGGATAAGACCGTCAATATTGCCGTCAAGTCCAATAAAGATACCGAAGTCGGTAATTGATTTGATTTTACCGGCAATGACATCCCCTTTGTTACTAGTCGTACCGAATTCTTCCCACGGGTTCGCTTTGCACTGTTTCATACCAAGTGAAATTCGACGACGTTCTTCGTCTATTTCCAGGATTACCACTTCGACTTCGTCACCGAGGGTAACCACCTTGTTTGGATTGACATTTTTGTTGGTCCAGTCCATTTCGGAAACGTGAACCAGGCCTTCGACCCCATCTTCGATTTCGACGAAACAACCATAGTCGGTAATGTTGCTAACATGACCAAACAAACGTTGTCCTTCAGGATAGCGACGCATGATGTTAGCCCATGGATCGTCGCCCATCTGCTTCAGACCAAGCGATACACGATTTTTTTCGCGATCAAATTTGAGTACGACAATATCGATTTCCTGTCCGATTTCAACCACTTCCGAAGGATGTTTGACACGTTTCCAGGCCATATCGGTAATGTGTAACAGGCCGTCAATTCCACCCAGATCGAGGAAGGCACCATAGTCGGTGAGGTTTTTGACAATACCGCGTACACGTTCGCCTTCTTTCAGGGTCTCGAGGAGCTTTTCACGCTCTTCACTGAATTCTTTTTCAACCACGGCTCGACGTGAAACCACAACATTGTTGCGTTTCTGATCGAGTTTGATAATTTTGAATTCGAGTTCTTTTTCTTCAAGATAAGCAGTGTCGCGTACCGGGCGTACGTCAACCAGCGAACCGGGCAGAAATGCTCGAATTTCGCCGATATCAACAGTAAATCCACCCTTAACCTTGCCGGTAAATCGGCCGGTTACAATTTCGTCGGCCTGTTGCGCCTCCTCGAGGCGGGTCCAGGCGCGGGCGCGTTTGGCTTTTTCACGCGACAGTCGTGACTCACCGTAACCATCTTCGAATGAGTCGAGTGCGACTTCGACGGTATCGCCAATTTCAACGTCGAGTTCACCGCTTTCGTTATAAAATTGTTCTACCGGGATAACGCCCTCGGACTTGAGGCCCGCGTTGACGATAACAACATCACGGTTGATATCGACTACTTCACCGGTGATGATTTCACCGACACGCATATTCATTTGGGTTATGCTTTGCTCAAACATTTCTGCAAAGTTTTCAGACATTAGAAGGATCCTAAAAAGAGTATTGCGATAGCCATCTGGTTTATATCAGCTATAAAACCAGCTATAAAACCAGCAGTAACACCAGCTATCTCGTTAAGTTTAAAAACCCCGTAGACAGTGCATCTACAGGGACCAGGTTGCTTAATCCGTGCTATCTCTCATATGCTATCTTTCATATGACCCAGGACAAGTTCCACCACCTGGCTTGAGTCCAACAAACTCGAATCGACAACCAACGCGTCTTCAGCGGGTATCAGTGGTGACGCACTACGATTTTGATCGCGCTCGTCCCGTTCTGCTATGTCCGTCAGAAGCTCGGCGATATTAGCGGATAACCCCATACTTATCAACTGCTTATATCGCCTTTCAGCGCGAATTTCGATACTTGCGTACAAAAAGAACTTAAATTGCGCATCCGGGAACACAACTGTGCCCATATCACGCCCATCCGCTACCAGTCCCGGGGCTTTAAAAAATCCACGTTGCAGCCCCAGTAATGCCTCGCGAACAGCCGCATGACGAGCTACACGAGAAGCCGCATCGCCCGTTTCCTCACGTCGTAACTCATCTGTCACATCGATATCGTCGAGAAAAGCGGCACTCAGTTCTTCACCGACCTCAAAACGGATATTAAAATCATCCAGCACCTCCAGCACGGCCTGTTGCTGGTCAAGATCGACACCTTGCTGCAATGATTTCAACGCCAGTAAACGATAAATGGCTCCGCTGTCGAGCAAGTGAAAGCCGAGCCGGGTCGCGATTTTCATGGCAAGCGAACCTTTACCCGATCCGCTTGGGCCATCAATGGCGACGACGTAAGCAGAATCAGCTGCCATGACTGGAAACCCTGATGCCCGATTGCCGGGCAAGTTCGACAAAATCGGGAAAAGACGTAGTTACATTGTCACAATTATTGATAGTAATATCTCCACCTGCGCGTAACGAAGCAATAGCAAAGGCCATCGCAATTCGGTGGTCACCATGCGACTCAATCTCACCAGCAGTCATATTTCCACCACGAATAACGATACCATCGGGTTTCGTTTCAACCTCTATGCCAAGTACCTGCAATCCGTTAGCCATAACCTGGATCCGATCACTCTCTTTAACCCGAAGTTCTTCGGCGCCCGATAAACGGGTTATTCCATTGGCGCAGGCAGCGGCAACAAACAACACCGGAAACTCGTCAATCGCTAATGGAACCAGGTGCCGAGGAATTTCAATACCCTTAAGGCCGGCACTGCGAACCCGAATATCGGCGACGGGTTCACCACCCAGTTCCCGATGATTCATCAGACTGATGTCGGCACCCATTAGTTTCAATAGTTCGATTACTCCGGTACGGGTCGGGTTGATTCCGACATGTTGCAACAACAGGTCGCTTCCCGGGGCTATTGACGCGGCTACCATAAAAAAAGCTGCCGATGAAATATCAGCAGGTACTTCAATATCGCAGGCCTGTAACTGCTGACCTCCGTGCATTTTGATTTCTGAATCATGGCTGCTTAAATCACAACCAAAGGCCTTCAGCATACGCTCGCTGTGGTCCCTGGTAGCCGCAGGTTCTCTGATGATGGTCTCACCGTCGGCGTACAGGCCGGCCAGTAACAAGCAGGACTTGACCTGGGCAGAAGCCACGGGCATGTCGTATTCGATCGCAATCAAATCTCGCCCACCTTTTACCTGTAACGGTGATCGCCCACCCGTTTCGCTGACGATGTCGGCGCCCATGCTCTGTAATGGAGCAATCACCCGATTCATCGGGCGCGACGACAGGGATTGATCACCGATCAGACAGGAATCGAATCGTTGCCCGGATAGCAGTCCCAGCAACAATCGCATTGCGGTTCCTGAATTTCCCATGTCAAGCCGGTCGGACGGTCGCTTCAATCCCGTCATGCCCACTCCTTTTACCTCGACCCGGTCCTGATCCCGATCTATTACCACCCCCATTTGCTGGAATGCCTTTATCGTATTGAGACTATCCTCGCCCAGCAAAAATCCGGATATCAGACTATCTCCCTGAGCGATGGAAGCCAGAATGATGGATCGGTGCGAAATGGATTTGTCTCCGGGAACGCGGATCTTCCCTTCGACGTAACCACCACTGTTACAGATAAACCGGGTCATCAACAATTTCCTATGAGGGAATCCCTTTCTGATTTGGCACGACCGAAGAGACGTAACAATTCGTCGGCATCTTCAGATTTAATCGCTGCCGTAATCTGGTTCAGTTCCTGTTGATACTGTTCGATCAGCTTTACCAGTACATCTCCGTTGGCAATGCAGACGTCTCGCCACATCACCGGATCGCTTGAAGCAATGCGGGTGAAATCGCGAAATCCACCCGAAGCATAACGAAAAATTTCTTCATGATCGTTCAGATTTGACAATTGATGTACCAGTGCATAAGCAAGCATATGGGGTAAATGCGAAGTCGCCGCGAGTACCTTGTCGTGATGTTGGGCAGTGGTATATTCGATGACCGCACCGCACGACTTCCACATATTTTCAATCACTTCTGTTGCATCTTCATCGGTCGCTTCGGTCGGTGTTAAAATTACCCTTCGGTTTTGATAGAGGCTGGCGAATCCAGCTTCGACTCCGCTTTTTTCAGTCCCTGCGATCGGATGTCCCGGGACAAATCGACGCATCAACGGACCCAATATTTTGTCCGCCACTTCAACAACCGAACCTTTGGCACTACCAACGTCGGTAATTACCGTACGCTCATTGACGGCGGGTTGTAACTCGGCAAAAACCTGACCCATTGCACCCAGGGGTACCGCGACAACAATTACATCCGCGTCTTTAACGGTTTCAGCGATGGAAGTTTCAAAGTCATCAAGCACACCGATTTCAACACCTTTTTCAAGATTGCTTCGGTTACGACCAAACCCGGTAACCCGGTTTACCGCATTGGCTTCGCGCAGCGCCAATGCGAGCGAACTGCCGATTAGCCCAACGCCGATAATGGCGAGTTTTTCGATCATAAAATCTTTTCCAGAATGGTAAACATTTTTTCAAGTTGTGGTCGCATTCCAACGCTGATGCGCAAATAATTCGGCAAATTGTAATTGGCGAGCGGCCGTACAATAACTCCTTTTTGCAACAAACCCTGGTTAATTTCAGGACTACGATCGCCAAACCTGACGCTTAAAAAATTGCCCACTGACGGAATAAATTCGATTTTTTTCTGCCCAAACCAGCTTTGCATTAATTGCAGGCCTTCTCGATTCGCTTTTCGACTGCTTTCGACAAACTCATCATCCGTCAAGGCCGCGCAAGCCGCTGCCAATGCCAGGCTATTACCGTTAAAGGGCTGTCTTACACGATTAAGCAGGTTACAAAGCTGTTCGCTTGAAACCGCATAACCCACGCGTAGTCCGGCAAGACCGTAAATTTTTGAAAATGTCCTCGTCACGATCAGATTCGGAAACTGATTGAGCCAGGTCAAAGAGTCCGGATATTGTTTGATTTCGACATATTCGAAATAAGCCTCATCCACAACCACGGCAATGTGTTCGGGAACCTGCTCGATAAATTGCTTCAACGCGTCATGACTGAGCCAGGTGCCGGTTGGATTGTTCGGGTTGGCGATAAAGATGACGCTGGTATTTTCGTCAACCAGTGACAACATGGCTTGCAGGTCATGTCCCAGTGGCTGCTCGTGTTGCCGGTTAAAGGCTGGTGCAATTTGAGCCGCCGCACCGCAGGCCTGGGTAACCATTGCGTAAACCATAAACGCATATTCGGAAAAAATGGCCGCACGGCTGGAATCCAGAAAAGTACGCGCAATCAGATCGAGAACGTCATTGGAACCATTGCCGATAGTGATTTGACTTTCTCTGACCCCGAGTTTCTGCGCCAGTTGTTGTTTTAAATAGTAGGCGTTGGCATCGGGGTAGAGCTCAATTTTTTCACTTGCCCGGGCAATCGCCGACTTTACCTTGTCCGAGCACCCCAGCGGGTTTTCATTCGAAGCGAGTTTAAACGCGTTAC
>QIJI01000226.1 GCA_003231795.1 Gammaproteobacteria bacterium | reverse complement strand
GAACAGATGCGTGCGGCGCAGGTGGAAATAGCGAGCGACTTTTCCAGTCTGGTGTCATCCGCCATTAATCGAGGCATCCCCGATCTGGTTCTGGTAAATACTGCATTGCTCGAAGGCATTGATGGAACCGACTGGTGGCGCGACTCGATCGATTCTGAAATCGAAATTGCGGTGCCAGTTATATTTGTAGCCGATGAAAAATCCATTCAGGCAGAAGTAAACGCATTTGAAGCCGGTGCTGCCGATTTTATTACCAAACCATTTCATCCCAGCGTATTACAGGCCCGTCTGAACATGCACCTGCAGGCGCGGCGCTCTCAACAGCAACTTAATAACATTGCCCGATTCGATGCCCTGACCTCGATTTGCAATCGACGCGAATTTGATTTTCGCCTGATGTCGGAATGGGGCCGGGGTGCACGATCCGGTAAGTCTCTGGCCCTGTTAATGATCGATGTGGACAAGTTCAAGCAATACAACGACCACAATGGGCATCTCCGTGGTGATGATTGCCTGATTGCGGTGGCGCAGATACTCAGCGGGTGCATGCAGCGTGCGGGTGACTTGATCGCACGTTACGGTGGCGAGGAATTTGTTGCCTTGCTACCCGAGGCGGAAATGGAGGGTGCGCTAAGGGTTGCGAAAACTTGCCTGGCTGCTATCCGGGATGCGAAAATCCCGCATGTGACATCGAATGTTGCAAATCATGTCACTATCAGTGTCGGCGTTTCGGCCATGCTTCCGGTTTACGACAAGAGCGGGACATTACTGATTGAGCAGGCCGATATCAGTCTTTACCAGGCAAAACAGAACGGTCGCGACCGTATCTGTATTTTTGAAAACTAGTAAGGGAGCCTCTGATCAATTCCTGAATGAACGTGTTGTGTCCAAAATGGCCAATTTCTGCGTTGTGAAACTTAGCAATAGCCTTGCTATTACTTGCGTTTCACGCCTTGAACTTGACTATTTTGAAACACAACCCGATTCATCCAGAATTAATCAGAGGCTCCCTAGCCTGAAAAATAGTTCGCAACCGTTCTACTTGAGTTGATCAAGTAAATAGTCCGCTATCCAACTTCCTAGCCGGGGCTGAGCCAGGTATCCGTACGACTTATGCGGATTGCGTTTCTCTTTGCCGCGGTTGCCGGTGTGGCTAACCACCTGAAACGGATTGTGTAAATCGACGTAATCGATGCTGTGAAACTTTTTTCTGGAGCGGAATAGTTTCAGCTTGCGCATCGGAGCGTAAAATATTTCTTCAAAACTTTTCTGATGCGATACCACGTCACCTAGGCAGGCATAGTTGTGCCAGAAATCGATGTTGGTCGGATACTGGCGTGCCGTGTGTTTCTTGTGTTGCTGTGCAAACAGTAATTCACGAACGGTTGCGTCTCCCAACGGCGAGCCCATGGTAATAAACATTTTTACCCGCTTGTTGCGGTAATTTTTGAATCCATCGATATGTCGGTGCGAAAATCTCCATAACACGTCAAAGCTGATGAAAGTACCCATGCTATGGGAAACGATTATCGGTTCACGCCCTTCATCCCAGGCTCTGCGTAACGCGTCTTCGAGCGGAGCGCGGATCTGGTCCGAGATGTATTGATCCTGTTCGTACAATTCGGTTTCGCGCAGGAAATTGGTCATCACGTCGTCTTTCACAGTGAGTGCGCCTGCCAGAAGTTTAACCAGGTCCAGTCCACGATCCTTGAAGAAACCTCCGACCTTTTCGCCGATGCCGACGTGAAAGCGATCTTTGATTTCCCGGCGTTCTTCGATCACTTTGTCAACCTGCCGCTCGAGCTTGCGCGTGTAAGCGGCGTCGTCCGGGACGTGATGCGGGACACTATCAGCCCAGTAGGCCGATTCAAAGATATTGGGATCAGCTTCGAGTTGACGCGCCAGTGGTGCATGACTTACGCGGATATTTTCAATCAGGGTTTTGCGCCACAACCGGTGCGTAATATCACGCGCTGGTTTGGAGGCCAGCCCGTGGATCATGATTATCTTTTTGTCAGATAGGCTTGCGGTCATGGTTCAAATCGAGGTGGCTGCATCGCAGATGGTTCTGAGCTTAGGCATGGCTAAGTTCTCGATCAAGCATCACTAATCCGCAGTTCGGCGCCGCCAGCAGGCGTTCACCCTGTAACTCGGTTTCAGAAAAATTACCGATATCGATATTGTCCGGCTTGGAGAAAGCGCCGATGCAGGTAGAGGGAATGCCCATGCCGTAATAGTAAGTCAGGGTGTACATCAGGTAAAAGCCTTTTTTTACCAATAAAATTTGCTGATAAACTAGGTAGCATGAATTCTCAGTTACAACTGTTTCTTGAAGCTCGCCAGCGTATTTTCGTGTTGACCGGCGCCGGCCTTAGCACGGCGTCCGGGATACCTGATTATCGCGATGAATCCGGTCAGTGGAAACACCGGCGCCCGATGGAATTTAGTGAGTTTATCGCGCGGCCCGAGGCACGACAGCGTTACTGGTCACGCTCGGTTGTTGCCTGGCAGCGATATTTCCCTGCGCATCCCAACGCCGCCCACCGCGCCCTGGCCCAGTTGGAAGCGCTGGGAAGAGTGGTGACGACGGTAACCCAGAACATCGACGGTTTGCACCAGCAGGCGGGAAGTCGAAATGTCATTGAATTGCACGGGACCCTGTTTAGAGTCAGTTGTCTCGACTGCGATTTTTCGCAGTCACGGGCAGGCATGCAGCAACAATTGCTCGAAGCCAATCCAGTGCTCGATCAAATGACCGCATCCATTGCTCCCGACGGAGATGCGCAATTGCAGGGCTTTGATCATCGCCAGATCGAAGTCCCCAAATGCCCGGAATGTGGTGGAGTCCTTAAACCGGATGTCGTTTTCTTTGGCGAGAATGTTCCGCTCGAACGCGTTGATCGCTGTTTTGATGCGTTAGCCTCTGCGGATGCAATTCTGATTGTCGGATCATCGCTAATGGTTTACTCGGGATTTCGTTTCGCGCGAAAAGCGCATCTGCTTGGGCTTCCGATGGTTGCCATCAATCTTGGCAAAACGCGTGCCGACGAATGGCTGGATCTCAAGCTGGAGCAAGACTGCGTCGATTTATTGCCCGATGTCATCAACCGAATTCAGCCAGCTTCGGCTACAGTGCTCGAGTCAGGCCGACGCATAATGTGACGCATAGCCCGGTTTAATTTAGACCCGGGTCACACAACCCCCGAGACCCGGTAAAACAGTGAATAACTTCGCAGTTGGAGCGGAATTGAGTCACAGTTAGTTGATCGGTCGCTGCCTATATACCCTGTTCAATTTATTCTTGAGATACGACATGAGCCAGACCAGCATCCACATCGACCCGCTGTCGACGAACTGTGTATTGAAATATCTCGGCCTCGCGATCGATGAAATCAAGATTGTGCGATCGATAGACACCTTGAATGAACAGGTTATGATTAATAGTGCCGTTAACCTCGAATCGGGCCGTAAGCGTTATCTGATATCGGAGCTGCGATTTCTCAACAAGCGACTCCAGTCGGTGCGTGAAAAAGCGAATATTCAGTAAAAGGCATCTCTAAAAAACGCCTTTTTAAAGCTGCCATGACAGATACCCCTTTAACTGCCACGGACGGCGGTTAATCCCCCGTATAGAAGTACCTGCCTCGTATTGATGCTGCAACCGTCAATGAGCCGTGAGGTTCGACCCGGGTTAATACCGGAAACTACGGATTCAGGTGATAGGCAGTGATACACAGTCATTTTCTTTCGATGCCGGGTGCATTACAGTTCGGGTATGCTGAAATTACCCATCACAAAAATAGTAATAATTCTGCTCGTCAGCGCCGCTGTTGGTGCCTGCAGTGTTTACCAGAAATATGGCTTTGGCAGAATCGTCGGTTCCAAGTTGGAATACGGAGTTTCTACCGAAGTTCGGATGCCGGCGAACGCGCCGAGCATCAGCCAGCGTTACATGCCGTTATGGGGGCCTTCCGACGGGAAACCCGTGCGTAACCAGGCCCGCAAAGAGCATAAGGGCGTTGATTTGCTGGTACCGATGAAGACACCGGTAATTGCAGGCGATGCAGGCGAAGTGGTGCGGGTTGAATTATCTTTCATGTTTGGCAGACAGGTGATGGTGAACCACGGAAAAACCGACCAGGGTTTTCGAATTCAGACGCGCTACTTTCATCTGACCGAAGCAGTAGTGGAGGAAGGTGACTCGGTTAGTCGTGGACAGATTCTCGGGTACTCAGGTGCCAGCGGTCTGGCATCGGGCGGTCTGCCGCACCTACATTTTGAAGTACACCGCCTTAATCAGGCCATTCAACCAATCGCGGTCAAGGTACTCGATCCCCAGTTATTCTGGGTGGATGGTGTCGGCTTGATTACCTGTTTTGATAAGACTCGTGAATTTCAGAAGGCATCCGTAAAACTAACCTACCCAGTGCCCTGTCGCGACGTCGCCTGGCAATAAACATGGCCATAAGCATGGGAATTCGCTACCAGATCGAACAGTCTGCGCAACACCTCGCAGATCTGGTTTTTGTACTTTGGCCGCGACGGCGACCTTCAATCAAGGCTTTGTTAAATTGCAAAATCGTATCGCATCGGGGAGAGCATGATAATCGCCTGATCAAGGAAAATACCCTGGCGGCATTTGAACGCGTGCATCAGGCGGGGGTGTGGGGAATCGAGCTTGATGTTCGCTGGACCCGTGATCTCCATCCGGTCGTGATTCATGACCCCGATACGCGACGACTGTTCGACATCGATCTGGATGTCGCTCAGCAGTCGTTACAGGAGCTGCGACGGCAGGTTGCCCAGATCCCGACACTGGCTGAAGTCGTTGATCGGTTCGGCGGGCTGCTTCACTTGATGGTGGAGTTGAAACATGACGAGCTGCCACAACAGGATTTAAAGCAACGCCGGTTGCAGGAAATTTTCGCACCGCTACGGGCCGCCGAGGATTATCACTTTATTGCTCTCGATCTGGATTTGTTTGACCTGGTTAGGTTTGCGGGTGACGGTGCCTGCGTGCCGGTGGCAGAGCTGAATATCAATGCGATGAGCCGTCAGGCGCTAGCACGTCGGTTTGGCGGTATCAGCGGGCAGTACCTGTTAATGCATAATCGTTTGATTCGACGTCATCAAAGGCAGCAACGGCGAGTTGGAACCGGCTTTGCAGGTTCGCGTTTCTGTTTCTATCGGGAACTGAATCGCGGTGTCGACTGGATTTTCACCAATCACGCGTTAAAACTCAGGGCGATTCAGCAAAATTTACTGCGGGATCGTTGAGGTAAAAGGATCCTGTTCGCTCTCGGCATTCATCTCGCGCATCGATCCAGAAGCTGACAACTGCTCTTTAACCCGCGCGATGAATGCATCGGTTGAAGATCGTGATGAGCTGGTTTCGCTTAATTTACTATTTTTTTTTAGCTCTCCGTTCCCGTTCGCATTGGGTGGAGGGATAATCATGGTGGATTCAAACGGATCTTCCGCTTCTTCTTCCACTTCGTCAGCGGCAGCGGAATTGCCAAAATCAATATCGACCGGAGGCTTTTCAGGGATGGGTGCAGATCCTAAAGGTGCCGTTGTTGGTGGGTTGCTCTGAACCGGCTCCGGATTGGCCATCGCCGGGATCGGGGCCGAGCCAAGTGGAGCGGCTTTCGGTGTATTGTCTGCTTTCATCGGCGGAATCGGCGCTGATCCTAGCGGCGTAGTTTTGGGGGCATTA
This sequence comes from Gammaproteobacteria bacterium, assembly GCA_003231795.1. Classification (GTDB taxonomy): domain Bacteria; phylum Pseudomonadota; class Gammaproteobacteria. Next base: position 5,190 of record QIJI01000226.1, on the reverse strand, counting down.
TCTGCGGGCGCAGATTCGCTACTCAGCCCGGGAATTGGCGCGGACCCAAGTGGTGGCGTTTTCGGCGCGTTCTCTGCGGGCACAGGTTCGCTATTCAAGCCCGGAATTGGAGCAGATCCCAGCGGCGTGGTTTTCGGTGCGCGTTCCTTGATTTCAATAACCGGTTCGGGCTTCGCAGCCTCGACTGCTGCTGGTTTTGCAGAATGATCCATAGCCGACTCGAATGTGGCAGCCGGTTTTTCCCCGGCGTCAGAATTTATACTGACGACTTCAGCGACATTGCAGATTCCAATCTCAAACTTCGGTGGTGTGAACTGGCTCAGATAGGCTTTCAAACTAGGCCTTATACCATAGCCGTCTGCAGTAACATTCAAACGGCGATTCAACAGATATAGCAATTGCAAGACAATCAGCCTAACCGGAGCGGAATCGTTGCCAATGCCGAGCATATCGCGGTTACTTAAAGCCAACGGCGCGGCATTTCGCCAGGCGAAACAACCCTGGGTTGCAATCACGGCCGGCAAGGCTTTCATTTCGGTTTCGAGACCCGCGCTACGACGATTGTCAAACCACAGTTCAATATTCTGTTGTAGCTGACGGTAACTGTTTTTGATGCCGCTAAATCCAAACACGAATGCCGGCGGACGACCGATTAAATGGAAACGTGCAGTGCGCAACGGATCTTCATGGGTAAAGGTTTTATTGGGACCAAGTTGCAATCCATTTTTCTTTGCCAGTCGCACCAGCACCGCGGGATCTATATTGGCACTCAACTCGGCTATCGATGCACAGGCATCCAGCGATTCGAAAAAGGTCTTGCGTACGAATTTTGCGCGTATCACAAAAGTCGCTAACACGGATTCGTATAAATAGGCAGAATGGGCTCCGCGCAATCCAATGCGCGGGAAGTCCCGATTATAAATAATGATGTCGAGGTGATCGGAGTAGGTGCCAAAGGCGTCGACCACCCGGCCTGAGCCAATGCCAAAATTTTCCGGTATAAATGGTTCGAGAACTGCGCGCATGAATGCCTCTGTTGCCGCGCGGTCGTCGAGCTCGTCTTTTCCAATGGCCGTAATTAGATCGGCTTCGCCTTTTAAATTCTTCGCGACCAGTTGTGCCCATTCTTCATAATTATTCATGATTTTTTATCGCCTAAAAGCGCTCTCTCTCAGGTCATATTTAGCAGAGTGGAGGAAAAATTCTACACTATTATCAGTGCTTTAGTCTAAATTTGCCGAAAAAGCCCCGTTAAAACCCGATAAGCGGTCATCTGCCCGGAGTTTTACGGGTGGTTGCGGTACTATTAAATTTTCGAAATTACGCTATTTGATGCAATTTATTGACCCCACAGCGACCGATTTCGACGATATTCATCGTCAGTTTCGCTGGTCTATTCCTGAATATCTGAACGTTGCGCAACAGGTATGCGAACGGCATCAGCAGGATTCTGCGCGTCCCGCAATCTATTATGAAAATGATAAAGGTGAAACCGCAGTTTATGATTTTGCGGCGCTGAAAAAGTTATCAGATCAACTCGCAAATGCATTACGTGCGCTCGGTGTCGAAGCCGGCGATCGGGTTGCCATAGTGTTACCCCAAACCATCGAAACCGTGGTCGCTCACCTCGCCATTTTCAAACTTGGCGCTGTGTCGTTGCCACTGGCGATATTATTTGGTCCGGAGGCACTTGAGTATCGCTTGCGGGACAGTGGATCGCGCGTTGTCATTGCGCATAAAAGTCGTTACGACGATATCAATAACTTGATCGGCGAGTTACCGGAATTACAAACCTTGATCGGCTGCAGCTATGGTGAGCGCAAATATGAATTCTGGAACTTGCTCGAGCGGGGTCGTGATCAATTTCAAATGGCAAACACACGGGCAGACGATCCGGCCTGTTTGATTTATACCTCCGGTACCACCGGGCCACCCAAAGGAGCGCTGATAGCGCACCGGGCCGTGATTGGAAATTTCCCCGGTTTCGAAATGTCGCAAAACTTTTTCCCGCAGCTTGCAGATGTGTTCTGGACTCCGGCGGACTGGGCCTGGACCGGCGGACTCTGGGACGCGCTGTTACCGGCGTTGAATTATGGTGTGCCGATTGTTGCCTATGAAGGCGGTGGTTTCGACCCCGAACGGGTTTGCCGTTTGATGAGGGACTATGCGGTGACCAATACGTTTATTCCGCCGACAGCGTTGAAAATGTTGCGCGCACTGCCCGGGATCAATTCCTCGCGTGAATTAAGATTGCGAGCCATTATGAGCGCCGGCGAGCAAGTGGGTGCAGAATTGATTCATTGGGGCAGGGAAGTGCTCGGTTTGACTATTAATGAAATGTGGGGTCAGACTGAATTTAATTATATAGTCGGGAACTGCTCGGTGATTATGCCACCCAGGCCGGGCTCCATGGGAAAGGCTTACCCCGGACACCGGGTAGAGGTTATCGACGATGCCGGTGAGCCGGTAGCCGATGGCGTTGAAGGTGAGCTGGCGGCCTGCTGTGACGATCCGGTAATGTTTCTGGGCTACTGGAATAACGAACAGGCGACACAGGAAAAGATCAGTAATAACTGGTTTCGCACCGGTGATGTTGGGTTTCGGGATGAAGATGGTTTTCTATGGTTTGTGGGTCGCAAGGACGACGTTATCAGCAGTGCCGGTTACCGCATCGGCCCCGGCGAAATCGAAGACTCACTACTGAAACATCCTGCGGTAATGCAGGCAGCGGTTATCGGTAAGCCCGACGAACTGCGTGGTCAGATCGTCAAAGCGTTCGTCGTGTTGAGCAAGTTGTGCGAGGCCAGTCCTGAACTGGCGACCGAAATTCAACTGTCAGTGCGTGAACGATTATCGGCGCATGAATACCCACGCGAAATCGAGTTCATCGACAGCCTGCCGATGACCACCACCGGCAAAGTTCGCCGCATCGATTTACGCGCGCGCGAATCTTGAGGTCATTGCCTGAATGCCGCTCATTTGTCAGTAGCGCCTTCCCTTCGTTATACTCCGAATTCGTGGAGGAGGATATGAACGGTCTACATAGTCGAGTCTGAAAAACGCTCCAACGCATTGATTATATTGAATTAAATTCGATAAATGGAAGATTAGAACGACCAGGAATGATATCATATGTCCTTGGTTTCTGGTCGAAATGGTGAATAAATGCTGATCAACAGCAGTACGGATGCCTTCCAACCGAATTTGTTCGGAAACGACTTGTTGCAACAACTGGATCCTGCCGACCCGCTCCTCCATTTATCAGCGGTTATTCCCTGGCTGGATTTTGAACAGGCCTTTAAAAAACACTACACCCAGGGCCTTGGCGCACCGGGTAAACCGATCCGGCTGATGGTTGGGTTGCTGCTGCTGAAACAACTGGAAGACCTAAGTGACGAAAATTTGGTCGTGCAGTGGAAGCGCAATCCGTACTACCAGTCGTTTTGTGGTATGACCGAGTATCAACCCAAACTACCCTGCCACAGTACCGAGTTGATACATTTCAGAAAGCGCATTGGCAAGGAAGGGATGGAGAAAATTTTCCAGATGAGCGTGGCCTTGCACGGTCGCGCGGCGCAGGAAGATAACGTGAACATCGATACCACGGTCCAGGAAAAGAACATCACCTATCCCACTGATGCCAAACTGGCCATCAAGATCATCAATCGTTTAAACAAGTTAGCCAAATTTCATGGGATATCGCAGCGGCGAACCTTCGTCAAAGAGATCAAGAATCTTCGCCTGTCGATACGCCATTTTCGCCACGTCAAAAAAAGGAGCAAAGCGAGAAAAGCCTTGAAGCGACTTCGAACTATTGCGCATATTTTAATCCGGGAATTAAGACGAAAGCTGCCGCAGACTTGCCTGTTTGAATGCCTTCAAGCGCAGTTTCTTTTCTATGAGCGAGTATTGGCCCAGCAACCCCGGGACAAGAACAAGATCTATTCATTGCACGAGCCCCAGGTGTACTGTATTGCCAAGGGTAAGGATCATAAGCAGTACGAGTATGGCAATAAGGTGTCGGTGGCGAGCACGGCCAAAGGCAATATTATCGTTGGTGTGGTGAGCCATGATAAAAATGTGCATGACAGTCATACTTTACCGGAGGTATTGAGGCACATCGAGGTGAGCCGGGGCAGCACCGTCAAGACGGCGATTTGTGATCGGGGCTATCGGGGGAAGTCCCAGGTGTATGAGACGCAGATTCAGTTGCCGAAAAAGCCGTTGAAACGAGATAATCGATATCAGCGGGACAAGAAGCGAAAACAATGCAGGCGACGGGCGGCGATCGAACCCATCATTGGTCACTTGAAATCAGATTTTCGATTATCGAGAAATTTCCTGAAAGGCACATTAGGCGATGAGATCAATCTACTGATGGCGGCGACTGCCTGGAATCTGAGAAAATGGCTAATCGCCTTTTTTTGGTGGTTATTATTGATACGAAAAATGGTGTTGAGCTGATGAAGAGGACAGAGACAAGTATCAGTCACCAACCTTGGTCAACAATCGGTATCCTGGTCACCTTTAATATTCAAACCTTATGCTTTAGAAATACTTTTTCAGGCTCGACTACGTAGAGCCCGAGATGAGGAGATTGAAATTTATGAAAGCTAAAAAATTCGATTCGGATTTTGAAAGTGGCAAAGATATTACTGGATCCTTAGATTTATCTAAAATCAAACGTCCCAATCAAACCCAGCGGAGAGTGAATGTTGATTTTCCAACCTGGATGATCGAGTCGTTAGATAAAGAAGCATCCCGGCTAGGAGTCACACGTCAGTCAATCATTAAAGTGTGGTTGGCTGAGCGACTTGAATCTTTGGCCCATTAACAAGTTCTTGCAACGGGTCAACAAACCGCTACGTGTTTTGTTGACTGCTGAAGAAAAGCGATATATTTTTCATTCAACCCCACGAGCAGGAATCTGAAAAATTTGACTATATACTCCATTGGAGTACGTTAGCTATTATATGATTACTGTTGCTGAAACCGAGCCATTTTAAAGGAAGGTTGGCCGGCTTCTTACAGAAGACGAAAAGGCCGAGTAAATTGCCTACCTAGCCATGAATCCAACCGCAGGATTGCTTATCCAGGGAACCGGAGGCATAAGAAAGCTGAGATGGGCCCGAAGTGGTCAGGGCAAAAGTGGCGGCGCTCGAGTTATTATTATTTTCATAATGAAATGAT
>QIJI01000306.1 GCA_003231795.1 Gammaproteobacteria bacterium | reverse complement strand
CCGCTGTCAACGTCGTCTTACCATGATCCACGTGACCAATTGTGCCCACATTAACGTGGGGTTTATTTCTTACAAATTTTACTTTTGACATAACTCATATCCTCTATCAAATCCAAACTATTTGGAGGCGATTTACGAAATTCCGATACGTCGGACCGTCCAGAATTTCGTAAATCGTCTCCCTCAACCGTATGTCATCCCCGCGCAGGCGGGGACCTTACAAATTCATGCCTATTCAAGATTCCCGCTTGCGCGGGAATGACGGCAAATCCTTACACACCACCAATCATGGCATCGGTAACACTCTTTGGCGCTTCTTCATACTTTTCGAACTCCATCGAATAAGTAGCACGCCCCTGCGTTGCTGATCGCATATCGGTTGCGTAACCGAACATTTCAGCCAGTGGTACCGAGGCTCGAATGATCTTGCCCGCTACCGAATCTTCCATTCCTTCAACTATTCCACGGCGACGATTCAGATCACCAATCACGTCACCCATGTAGTTTTCCGGGGTCACGATCTCAACTTTCATCACCGGCTCCAACAATACCGCCCTCGCCGCCTGGGCGCCTTCACGCATTGCCAGCGAACCGGCAAGCTTGAACGCCATTTCATTCGAATCGACATCGTGGTAAGAACCGTCAAACAGCGTTACCTTTATGTCGACCAGTGGAAATCCGGCAATTACGCCATTTTCCATCTGTTCCTGAACACCCTTGTCGATTGCGTTGATGTACTCACGTGGTACAACACCGCCAACAATGGCATTTTCAAACTCGTAACCAGAACCACCGGGCAAGGGCTCCAGTTTCAACCAGACATGGCCATACATTCCTCGACCACCGGTTTGTCGAACAAACTTGCCTTCCTGTTCGACGCTATCGCGAATCGTCTCGCGAAACGCAACCTGTGGCTTGCCAATATTGGCTTCCACGTTAAATTCCCGCTTCATCCGGTCGACGATGATATCCAGATGTAACTCGCCCATCCCGGAAATAATCGTCTGCCCTGATTCCTCATCGGTTCTGACCCGAAAAGACGGGTCTTCCCTGGCCAACTTGCCAAGCGCCACGCTCATCTTTTCCTGATCAGATAGCGTCCTCGGTTCTACCGCAACCGAAATAACCGGATCCGGAAAATCCATTCGCTCAAGCATAATCCGTTGATTCAGATCACACAGCGTATCGCCGGTACCAACATCCTTGAGACCAACTGCGGCGGCAATATCACCCGCTCGCACTTCTTTCAATTCTTCGCGTGAGTTCGCATGCATCTGCAACACACGTCCGATGCGTTCCTTCTTATCCCGCACCGAGTTATAAATCGCATCTCCGGCTTTTAATACACCCGAGTAAACCCGGAAAAAAGTCAGGTTACCGACATGCGGATCGGTCGCAATCTTGAAGGCCAGTGCTGCAAACGGGGCCTTGTCATCAGCCACTCGCTCGCCTTCGTATTCACCTTCGTCATTTATGCCCTTGATCGCCGGCACATCCAGCGGTGATGGCAAGTAACGTACGACTGCGTCCAACATCGCCTGCACCCCTTTGTTCTTGAAGGCGCTACCGCACAATGCCGGCACTATCTCGCCACTCAGGGTTCGAATTCGTAGACCCTGATGTATCTCGTCGTCGCTGAGGTCGCCGCCCTCGAGATACTTTTCCATCAATTCGTCATTGGCTTCGGCCGCAGCTTCTACCATCTTCTCTCGCCAGGCCTCGCAATCGCCAAGCATCTCCGGGGAAATCTCATGTTCCCGATAGGTCGTGCCCATATCGGACTCGTCCCAGACAATGGCCTTCATCCTGACCAGGTCAACCACACCACAAAAACTCTCTTCAGCGCCGATATTCAGTTGTATCGGTACCGGACTGCTGCCCAGTCGATCCCGAATCTGGTCGACCACGCGCAAGAAATCAGCACCCGCACGATCCATCTTGTTGACGAAAACCATGCGCGGTACACGATATCGATTCGCCTGTCGCCATACGGTTTCAGACTGGGGCTCAACCCCACTGACCGCATCGAACACGGCACAGGCGCCATCCAGAACCCGCAGTGAGCGCTCCACTTCGATGGTGAAATCGACGTGGCCCGGCGTATCGATAATGTTGATACGATGCTGCTCAAACTGCTTATCCATACCGGACCAGAAGCAGGTCGTCGCAGCAGAGGTAATGGTAATACCCCGTTCCTGCTCCTGTGCCATCCAGTCCATCACGGCTGCACCGTCGTGCACCTCACCAATCTTGTAGGAGACACCGGTGTAAAACAGAATCCTTTCCGTGGTGGTGGTTTTTCCCGCATCGATATGAGCAATAATGCCTATGTTTCGATACTGTGTAATCGGCGTTGTACGAGCCACCGTCATTTCCTTTAATATCTGGCCTCTAACATCTGGCCTCTAAACCGCGGTTTCAATTACCAGCGGAAGTGAGCAAATGCCTTGTTCGCTTCAGCCATGCGATGTGTGTCTTCACGCTTCTTGACAGCCGTACCCTTGTTCTCGGAAGCATCGAGCAGTTCGCCCGCAAGCTTCTGCGCCATGGTTTTTTCACCACGCTTTTGCGCTGCCTCAATAAGCCAGCGCATGGCCAGCGTATTGCGCCGTGACACTCGTACTTCAACCGGTACCTGGTAGGTAGCACCACCGACACGACGGGATTTAACCTCGACCGTCGGACGTACGTTTTCGAGCGCACGCTCCATCAAATCGACCGAGTCGACACTGCTCTTCTGGGCAACATTATCAAGCGCGTAATACATGATCTTTTCAGCGGTGGATTTCTTCCCATTGCGCATGATCATGTTGATAAATTTGGCGATCTGCAAATCATGGAACTTCGGATCTGGCAGAATTATTCGTTTCGGGACTTCTCGGCGTCTTGGCATTTAACAATACCCTCAGGACTTGGGGCGCTTGGCGCCATATTTTGAACGACCCTGGCGGCGTGTCGGCACACCCTGGGTGTCGAGGCTTCCGCGTACTACGTGATAACGCACGCCGGGCAAATCCTTAACACGACCGCCACGCACCAGCACCACGGAGTGCTCCTGCAGGTTATGACCTTCGCCACCAATATAAGATGCCACTTCATAGCCAGTGGTCAAACGCACACGGGCTACTTTTCTAAGAGCAGAATTCGGCTTTTTCGGCGTCGTTGTATAAACACGCGTACAGACACCGCGTTTTTGCGGCGAAGCCTCTAATGCAGGCACGTTGCTTTTACTGCGTTTTGACTGACGCGGTTTACGTACCAGCTGATTAACTGTTGCCATCGATTCGACTCTCCTGCGGTCGCTCGTTAAATTTTATCAATTCCGGGTTTCCAACACGACAGCAGGCTATACATTACGTATAGCCTGCTGTCGTGGGAGGCGGAATTTTAGGGGCGAAACCGACCCCTGTCAACCGCTTATTCCGATACTGTCGCTTCCTCGGAACTCGCCTCTGGTGCTACTTCACTCGCTTCAGCCTCGCCCATATCCGGCATCGCCGGCATTATGGGTTTCAGACGCTTACGCCGACGCTCTTCGTGGTAGGTTTGCCCTGTTCCTGCAGGAATCAAACGACCGACAATAACGTTCTCTTTCAATCCGCGCAGATCATCCTTGGCTCCTTTAACAGCAGCCTCGGTAAGCACCCGAGTGGTTTCCTGGAACGAAGCGGCCGAGATAAATGATTCAGTCACCAGTGAAGCCTTGGTAATTCCAAGCAGATCCTGCAGGTATGTGGCCGGCTTCTTGTTTATCGCAACCATCTTGTCGTTGGTATCAAGGACTCGCGCCTTGTCGACCTGGTCACCACGCAAGAAACGGGTATCGCCACCATCAACAATGGTGACCTTGCGCAGCATCTGACGCACGATAACTTCGATGTGCTTGTCGTTGATCTGGACACCCTGCAAGCGATACACGTCCTGAACTTCGTTAACCATGTACATGGTCAGATCGCGTACACCTTTAATTCTGACAATATCGTGCGAATCAAGCTCGCCATCGACCAGGGTTTCACCTTTTTCAACATGTTCACCTTCGAACACATTGATATGCCGGAACTTCGGGATCAGTGTTTCGTTTGACTCTCCTGCAGAATCGGTAATCACCAGACGTTTCTTACCCTTGGTTTCCTTACCGAAGGACACGGTACCGGTCATTTCAGCGAGGATCGCCGGTTCTTTCGGCTTACGCGCTTCAAACAGATCGGCAACACGCGGCAAACCACCGGTGATGTCACGATTCTTCGAAGATTCCTGAGGAATTTTCGCGAGTACATCACCGACCTTGATCTTGGCACCATCTTCAACGTTTACGAAGGCACCACCGGGTAACATATAGTGCACCGGAATGTTGGTACCGGCATAACACAAAATATTACCTTTGCCATCAATCAACTCAACCGTCGGACGCAATTCCTTACCCGCGTTGGAGCGAATTGAATCATCCATAACTTCGATTGTGGTCAGACCGGTCATATCGTCAACACGATGCTGCACCGTTACCGCTTCGACAAAATCGGTGAATTTAACTTTACCGGCAACCTCGGTGATCACCGGATGCATATGCGGATCCCAGTTAGCCAGGGTTTGCCCTGCTTTAACCTTGGCGCCATCGGTGATCGAAAATTCGGCACCGTAAGGAATTTTGTAACGTTCCTTTTCACGACCGGTGGCATCATCGACTACGCCGACTTCACCGGAACGCGATACCGCGATCAAACGTTTAGAAGCATTTTTTACAACCTTGACGTTATGGAATTTGGCGATACCGCTGTTTTTAACTTCGATACTGTTAACCGAGGCTGAGCTACTCGCCGCACCACCAATGTGGAAAGTACGCATGGTCAGCTGGGTTCCGGGCTCACCGATTGATTGTGCCGCAATGACACCGACCGCCTCACCTTTACCAACCTTGTGACCGCGAGCCAGCTCACGTCCGTAACATTGTACACAGATACCATGGCGCGCTTCGCAGGTTACCGCTGAACGCACCTTGATTTCGTCAATGCCCAGTTCGTTGATCATTTCAACTTCACGTTCTTCGAGCAAACTGCCGTTGGCAATTAAAAGGTTACCTTTCTCATCTTCCAGGTCCTGTTGAATCACTCGTCCGAGTACCCGTTCACCGAGGTCAACAACGATGTCGCCGCCTTCAATAACGGGACGCAACTCAATGCCGTGTTCGGTACCGCAGTCATCCATATTGACCACCAGATCCTGTGACACGTCCACCAGACGACGTGTCAGGTAACCGGAGTTAGCTGTTTTCAACGCGGTATCGGCCAGTCCCTTACGCGCACCGTGAGTCGAGATAAAGTATTGCAGTACGTCCAGACCCTCGCGGAAGTTCGCGGTAATTGCATTTTCGATGATCGAGCCATCGGGCTTGGCCATCAGGCCACGCATTCCGGCGAGCTGGCGAATCTGCGCCGCGGAACCCCGCGCGCCGGAATCGGCCATAACGAAAATAGAGTTAAACGATGGTTGTTTAACCTCTTCGCCTTTGGAGTCGACAACCGTCTCTTCGCCAATCTCTCGCATCATCGCGCGTGCCACCTTGTCGTTGGCATGCGACCAGATATCGACCACCTTGTTGTAACGCTCGCCCGAAGTAACCAACCCGGTCGACCATTGCTTTTCGATGTCCTTGATATCGGCTTCGGCGTTTTTGATCAATTCAGCCTTGTCTTCTGGTATGATCATATCGTTCACACCGATCGAAATGCCGGAGCGGGTTGCATAGTGATAACCGGTATACATCAACTGATCAGCCAGGATTACCGTATCCTTCAAACCGACTTCGCGATAGCAGGCATCGATCAATTTTGAAACAGCCTTTTTATCAAGCGTCTGATTAATTAGGGAAAATGGCAAACCTTGCGGCAACATATCGCTCAGAATTGCTCGACCGACGGTAGTATCCACAAGGCTTCTAGTTTCAACGCGGTTGCCTTCTTCATCGCGATGGTACTCAGATACACGACATTTGACGATCGCCTGTAACTCGACAGCCTTGTTGTGATAAGCACGTAATGCTTCCTTTGAATCGGCAAATATCATGCCTTCGCCCTGGACATTAATCTTGTCGCGGGTCATGTAGTAAAGCCCGAGGATGATATCCTGGGTCGGTACGATAATCGGCTTACCATTCGCCGGTGACAAAATATTGTTGGTCGACATCATCAGCGCACGCACTTCGAGTTGCGCCTCGATTGACAGCGGTACGTGTACCGCCATCTGATCACCGTCAAAGTCAGCGTTAAATGCAGTACAGACCAGCGGATGCAGTTGGATTGCCTTGCCTTCAATCAATATCGGTTCAAAAGCCTGGATGCCGAGACGGTGCAGAGTTGGCGCACGATTGAGCATGATCGGGTGTTCGCGAATAACTTCCTCGAGAATATCCCAAACTTCGGTGACTTCGCGCTCAACCAGCTTTTTGGCAGCCTTGATTGTGGTAGCCAGGCCGCGTAATTGCAGCTTGCTGAAAATAAACGGCTTGAACAGTTCCAGCGCCATTTTCTTGGGCAAACCACATTGATGCAGTTTCAGCGTAGGGCCGACCACGATAACCGAACGACCCGAGTAATCGACCCGCTTGCCGAGCAGGTTTTGACGAAAACGCCCCTGCTTGCCCTTGATCATGTCAGACAAGGACTTCAACGGGCGCTTGTTGGTGCCGGTAATGGCACGACCGCGGCGGCCGTTATCGAGCAGTGCATCGACCGATTCCTGCAACATACGCTTTTCGTTGCGCACGATGATGTCAGGCGCATTCAGTTCGAGCAAACGCTTCAGACGATTATTGCGGTTGATCACGCGGCGATAAAGATCGTTCAGATCCGAAGTCGCGAACCGACCACCATCGAGCGGTACCAACGGACGCAGATCCGGTGGCAAAACGGGCAGTACCGTCATCACCATCCACTCGGGACGGTTGCCCGAGTCGGTAAATGCCTCAACCAGCTTGAGCCGCTTGGACAGGCGTTTGAATTTGGTTTCCGATTTTGTGCTTTCGATTTCTTCGCGCAGCGCCTGCGCTTCATGGCCCAGATCTACGGCACGCAGCAATTCGTAAACCGCTTCGGCACCCATTTTGGCATTGAAATCATCGCCAAATTCTTCGATCGCTTCGAGGTAAGTTTCGTCGGTTAACAACTGACCTTTTTCAAGCGTGGTCATGCCGGGATCGATGACCACAAATCCCTCGAAATACAGCACGCGCTCGATATCACGCAAAGTCATGTCGAGCAGCAATCCGATTCGCGAAGGCAGCGACTTCAGGAACCAGATATGCGCAATCGGGCATGCCAGTTCAATATGGCCCATGCGTTCACGGCGAACCTTGGTCTGGGTGACTTCAACACCACATTTTTCGCATACCACACCGCGATGTTTGAGGCGCTTGTATTTGCCGCACAGACACTCGAAGTCCTTGACCGGACCGAAAACCTTGGCACAGAACAATCCGTCACGTTCGGGTTTGAAAGTACGATAGTTAATCGTTTCCGGCTTTTTGACCTCGCCATACGACCAGGAACGAACCATGTCTGGCGACGCCAGCCCTACCCGGATGTGGTCAAAATCATCGTCCGCACCCTGTTTCTTTAATAGATTCAGTAAGTCTTTCATAGTTTTTCCTGCTCAAGTTCAATGTTCAGGCTCAGGGAACGGATCTCCTTGAGGAGTACGTTAAACGACTCCGGCATTCCTGCCTCCATACTGAAATCGCCATCGACGATATTCTTGTACATCTTGTTACGACCATTGACGTCATCCGACTTGACCGTCAGCATTTCCTGCAAGGTATAAGCCGCACCGTAAGATTCCAGCGCCCAGACTTCCATCTCGCCAAAACGCTGACCACCAAACTGTGCCTTGCCACCCAACGGCTGCTGGGTAACCAGGCTATACGGGCCAGTTGAGCGCGCATGCATCTTGTCATCCACCAGGTGGTTGAGCTTGAGCATGTACATGTAGCCAACCGTGACGGGGCGATCAAAAGTCTCGCCGGTACGACCATCAATCAACGTGGTCTGGCCGGTTTCCGGCAACTCCGCCAGCGCCAACATATTCTTGATCTCTTCTTCATCGGCACCATCAAATACCGGAGTCGCCATCGGAACACCACGGCGCAAATTGCTACACAGCTCAACTACATCCTCGTCACTCAATGCCTTGAGATCCAGCTTTTCGGATGTATTGTTGTAGATCTTGCGCAAGAAGGTTTTCAACTCTTCGGTCTTGCGCTGCGCATCGAGCATTTCACCGATTTTGATTCCGAGGCCAGCCGCAGCCCAACCCAGGTGCGCTTCCAGAATTTGGCCTACGTTCATACGTGAGGGTACACCGAGCGGATTCAGTACCACGTCTACCGGGGTACCATCTTCGCGATAAGGCATATCTTCTTCGGGAACAATCATCGAGACCACACCCTTGTTACCATGACGTCCGGCCATCTTGTCACCGGGTTGCATGCGACGCTTCACCGCGACGTAGACCTTGACCATCTTCAGCACACCCGGTTTCAGATCGTCGCCCGCGGTAACCTTGCGTTTCTTCTCTTCGAACAGACGATCGAATTCACCACGCTGGGCTTCGAGCTGCTGATTCAGTGCTTCCAACTGCTTCGCCACCTTGTCATCAACGGTGCGGATCTTGGACCATTGATCACGACCGATCGACTCGAGATAGTCGGCAGTAATAACACTATTTTTCTTCAGTCCATCCGGACCACCACTGGCTTTCTTGCCGGTGATCAGACGCGCGACACGCTGGTAAATATTTTCTTCGATGATACGGAATTGGTCATTCAGGTCTTTCTTCAGCGAATCGATTTCGATTCGTTCGTTATCAAGTGCACGCGCGTCTTTTTCAACGCCGTCACGAGTGAAGACACGAACGTCAACAACGGTACCGGTAACACCAGACTTCATCCGCAGCGAAGTATCTTTAACGTCGGATGCTTTTTCACCGAAGATCGCACGCAACAATTTTTCTTCCGGCGTCAACTGGGTTTCGCCTTTTGGCGTTACCTTGCCGACAAGAATATCGCCCGTCTTTACTTCTGCACCAACATATACCACACCAGATTCATCCAGCTTGGACAGCAGGCCTTCGCTGACATTCGGGATATCAGCGGTGATTTCTTCGGCACCGAGTTTGGTGTCACGCGCCAGACAGCTTAGTTCTTCAATATGTACCGTAGTAAAACGATCTTCTTTAACGACGCGTTCCGATAACAGGATCGAGTCTTCAAAGTTGTAACCATTCCACGGCATGAACGCGACCTGCATATTCTGCCCGAGGGCCAGTTCGCCCAGATCGGTTGATGCACCGTCAGCCAGTACATCTCCGGCGGCTATTACATCACCCGGCTTGACCAACGGTTTCTGGTTGATGCAGGTATTCTGATTGGAGCGTGTGTATTTGGTGAAGTTGTAAATATCAACACCCGGCTCACCCACGTTGGTTTCCGCATCGTTGACTCGCACAACAGCGCGACTGGCATCGACTGAATCGATCACCCCACCGCGCAAGGCTTTCACCGTAGTTCCGGAATCGACTGCGACTATGCGCTCCATGCCGGTTCCTACCAACGGTTTTTCGGCTCGCAAACACGGGACTGCCTGGCGTTGCATGTTCGAGCCCATCAAGGCACGGTTGGCGTCGTCGTGCTCAAGAAACGGTATCAATGACGCGGCTACCGAAACAATCTGTTTCGGTGATACATCCATGTAATCAATTTTGTCGGAAGTCGACAGAATCGATTCATTCTGGTGACGACAGGGGATCAGTTCGTCGGTCATCATGCCTTTCTTATCGAGCGTAGCGTTTGCCTGAGCAATCTGGTACTGACTTTCTTCAATCGCCGACAGATATTCCACCTGATCGGTTGCCTTACCTTTAATCACCTTGCGGTACGGCGTTTCCAGAAAGCCATAATGATTGGTACGCGCGTATACCGACAACGAATTGATTAGACCGATATTCGGGCCTTCAGGAGTTTCGATCGGACAAACACGACCATAGTGAGTCGGGTGCACGTCGCGAACCTCGAATCCGGCACGTTCACGTGTCAGGCCACCCGGCCCGAGTGCTGAAACCCGGCGCTTGTGAGTGACTTCGGATAACGGGTTGTTCTGGTCCATGAACTGGGACAACTGACTCGAGCCGAAGAACTCTTTAACCGCAGCCGCAACCGGTTTGGCGTTGATGATGTCCTGTGGCATAAGGCCTTCAGATTCAACCAGGCCCAGGCGATCACGCACGGCGCGTTCAACACGAACAATACCGGTTCGAAATGCATTTTCAGCCATTTCGCCGACGCTTCGAATACGACGGTTACCGAGATGATCGATATCATCCACGTGACCATTACCGTTACGGATGTCGATCAAAACCTTCATCACGTCGACAATATCCTCGGTCGACAGAATACCCGCGCCTTCAATACTTTCACGACTGAGACGGCGATTGAATTTCATCCGCCCCACTTCAGATAAATCGTAACGCTCGGAGTTGAAAAACAGATTCTGAAACAGGTTTTCTGCCGATTCACGCGTCGGTGGCTCACCGGGACGCATCATGCGATAGATTTCAACCTTGGCTTCGAGGTCGTTAGTGGTGGGGTCCAGCGCCAATGAATTGGAAATATAAGGCCCACGATCAACTTCGTTAGTAAAAATAGTGCGGATCTGCTTGATTCCATTTTCACGGATTTTGGTCAGCAATTCTTCGGTGATTTCATCATTGGCATTAGCCAGAATCTCACCGGTTTCAGTATCCACCAGATTTTCCGCAAGAATCTTGCCAATCAGATAATCATCGGGGACCGCCAGTAATTTAATTTTTGAACTTTTCAGTTTCTTGATATGCAGTGCGGTGACACGACGACCCTGCTGTACCAGTACTTCATTTTTGACCTTGATATCGAAGGTTGCGGTATCACCCTTGAGCCAGTCAGCCTGCAGCACCATATCGATTCCGGTTTTCTTGATCTTGAACACATTGTGATCAAAGAACATGTCCA
>QIJI01000215.1 GCA_003231795.1 Gammaproteobacteria bacterium | reverse complement strand
GGCTTTTACTGAAACCAGATCTGGAACTACTGGTTCTTTTGACGGTAATTATCAATCGCCGCCGCAATGGCATCTTCAGCCAGCACCGAACAATGAATCTTGACCGGTGGCAAAGCCAGCTCTTCGGCGATATGAGTATTTTTGATTTCCGCGGCTTCATCAATACTTTTGCCTTTGACCCACTCGGTTACCAGCGAACTCGAAGCAATCGCGGAGCCACAGCCATAAGTTTTAAACTTGGCATCCTCGATAATGCCATCTTTGCCAACCTTGATCTGAAGTTTCATCACATCACCACAGGCGGGGGCACCCACCATGCCGGTACCAACCGACTGATCGTCGTCGAGTACACCGACGTTGCGGGGGTTTTCATAATGATCCAGTACTTTTTCGCTATAAGCCATTTTACACCTCTACCTGGCGCCTAATGCGCCACCCATTCAACAGAATTTAAATCGACACCATCTTTGTACATATCCCAAAGTGGAGACAGATCACGTAATTTTTCAACCGCAGCACGAACCAGATCTACCGCGTAGTTAATTTCATCGAGCGACGTGAAGCGACCAATAGTAAAGCGGATCGAGCTATGCGCAAGCTCGTCGTTACGACCGAGCGCGCGTAATACATATGACGGTTCGAGGCTGGCCGAGGTACAGGCTGAACCCGAAGAAACCGCCAGATCACGTAGCGCCATAATCAATGATTCACCTTCGACGAAGTTGAAACTGATATTCAGGTTTCCGGCAATTCGATGATCGAGATCGCCATTCACATAAACTTCTTCCATGTCGTTCAACCCATCGTAAAGACGGTCACGCAACATACGGATACGATCATTTTCAGAAGCCATATCTTCTCTGGCAATTCGAAACGCTTCACCCATGCCAACAATCTGATGGGGCGCGAGCGTGCCTGAGCGCATTCCGCGTTCATGACCACCGCCATGCATTTGTGCTTCAAGACGAACGCGTGGCTTGCGACGCACAAAGAGCGCACCGATACCCTTGGGTCCGTAGGTTTTGTGTGCACTGAATGACATCAGATCAACCTTCAGGTTTTCCAGATCGATTTCGACCTTGCCCGTTGATTGGGCGGCATCGACATGAAAAATAATTTTGTTTGCGCGGGCAATTTCGCCAATCGCCTCGATATCCTGAATCACACCAATCTCATTATT
The DNA here is from genome assembly GCA_003231795.1 of Gammaproteobacteria bacterium. GTDB lineage: Bacteria > Pseudomonadota > Gammaproteobacteria. The sequence continues at coordinate 10,865 of QIJI01000215.1, read as the reverse complement.
CACATGCATTACCGAGATCACTATTGTTTGATCGGTAATCGCGGCTTTCAATTTATCAAGATCGATCAAGCCATTGTCTTCGGGATCCATATAGGTGACTTCGAATCCTTCCCGTTCCAATTGGCGACAGGTATCAAGGACAGCCTTGTGCTCGGTTTTCACGGTAATGATGTGATTACCTTTTTTGCGGTAAAAATGTGCTGCACCCTTGATCGCCAGGTTATCAGCTTCGGTGGCTCCACTGGTCCAGACAATTTCCCTGGGATCACAATTCACCAGATCAGCAACATCTTGTCGTGCCTGGTCGACGGCCTTTTCTGCGGTCCATCCGAACTCGTGGCTGCGCGATGCCGGATTGCCAAAATTACCTTCGATGGTCAGATACTCTGCCATCCTGTCGGCAACTCGCTTATCAATCGGCGTGGTTGCACTATAGTCGAGGTAAATAGGTAGGTTTATGTCACTCACTTTTGCTTCTCCGCTCAGGCCATCGCCTGACGATTAATAAACCGTCCGTACTGGATGTCCTGCTTTTTAACTAATTCATTAATTTCCGGTCGATTCACATACTGTTCCAGCTTGATACCATTTAAAAACCGATACAAATTGCAGGAAAGTTCAAACCACAGTTGGTGGGTCAGGCATTTTTCACCCTGGGAGCAATTACCCTTGCCACCACATTTAGTCATATCAAGCTTTTCGTCGACTGCCTGAATAATATCGGCAACCGAGATCTCGCCGGCAGGACGAGCCAGTCGATAACCACCACCAGGTCCACGAACGCCTTCAACCAGCCCGCATTTACGCAACTTTGCGAATAGCTGTTCGAGATAGGAAAGCGAAATGCCCTGACATTGCGAAATATCAGCCAGCGTTACCGGACCGACTTTATCGTGTAAGGCGATATCAATCATTGCTGTCACTGCATAACGACCTTTAGTCGACAATCGCATCAAAAACTCTTAATTCCTGACTAATTTAGTCAGGAATTTAATCCATGCCTGCGTTGAGGTCAAGATGTATTTGGAAATCGCCTGGGAGAAATTGTGTTGCAGAGTATTAAATTAATTTTAATAATTACTTATCAATTGCTTACGGGCTTTACTTAAAGTGACTTATTATATTATTTCAATTGTCGCATCGACTCAAAATAATGACCCTGAAACTGGCAGTAGCCAAGCCACTTGTAGAGAAATCGATTCATCATCCATTTCTGCTGGATCATACTCGCCATCAGCATGGGTCCGCGAATTCGGGAATGTAACTGCTGCACTTCAACAACACGTGCATCGTGAAACATCTTTAAATGTAGATCAGGTTCAAACACAGGCTTGCCGGCTTCTTCAAATTGATAGGTCAGGCGCATCATGGTTGTATACTTGCAGCGCTGGGTGATAGAAAGATACAAGTCCTGATGACCGGGCACCGATGAAATCATTTCATTTGCGAGTTTGAGATCAGGAGCAAGATTGCGTAAGCGAATGTAATTTTGCTCATACAATTCCATCAAAGCTGCGAAACTTCGCGCATTGGCGAACCGACCTTTGCGAACCGGTGCCAGATCAAGCAACATCTGCCATGCGCTCCATTTTGATCAGCGAATAACGTATCGCCTGATAGTCCTGTAGTGATTTAAATCGGTCTGAAATCAAAAATAACGTCCTGCTTTTCGGCACATCAACAAGCCTTAGAATAACAAACCAACGAGTTGGGTAAACCTTGTTTTTACGGTAAAAATATGGTTGCCCACCCTGCTTCAGCGTAATGCTGCCTTTATTCGGATCAAGACACAGTTGAATGGTTTCCTGGCTACGCAGGCGGTTACATTCTGACAGACCCAGTAAAACACTAAGTCCGCTACTGCCAATTTGGAGTATCAAATCATCGATATAGATCAATGCGCATAAACCAATCAAACTATAGCCAAACGCCAGTAGTAACCACTGGGTCCGGGAAGCGTGAATTTCGAAAGTTTCGGTCATAGTGACATCCTTGTCAGAAACGGATCTGCGAACCGCAGATTCAGTGGTCAGCGTTGCTTGTTCAGGCTACGTAGCTGTTCAATAAACTGTTTCATCGACTGATCCTGTGCTTTACTACGCCCGATGATCAGTGCATACAAATCCGGATCCTGCATATCCAGCAAAGAGCGAAAGCTTTGCCGTTCACCAGGAGATGCCGTTTCGTAACACAAGTCGAGGTAGCTGCTCAAAACCAGATCCAGCTCTTTCATGCCACGCCGGCACAACCAGCGCAATCGAGAAAGATCAGACATTTGCCAGGGAGCCTCTGATTAATTCTGGATGAATCGGGTTGTGTTTCAAAATGCCGGAGCGCCTGACCGTTCAGTTCAAGGCGTGAAATGTCAGTAATAGCAGGACTATTGCTTACGTTTCACAACGCAGAAATTGGTTATTTTGGACACAACAGGTTCATTCAATGGATTGATCAGAAGCTCCCTAAGTTAAATTTTACGCTGCACCATCAATTTCTTGGTTTCGGCAATCGCTTTAGCCGGATTCAATCCTTTCGGACAAACCTGAGTACAGTTCATGATGGTATGGCAGCGATACAGTTTGAACGGGTCTTCAAGATCATCAAGGCGGTCTCCGGTGGCCTCATCACGACTATCGACGATCCAGCGATAAGCATTCAACAACGCTGCGGGCCCGAGATAGCGGTCGGCATTCCACCAGTAACTGGGACAACTGGTAGAACAGCAGGCACATAAAATGCATTCGTATAGGCCATCAAGCTTTTCTCGATCTTCACGTGATTGCAGACGTTCGCGATCAGGCGGAGTTGCAGAATCGGTTTTCATCCAGGGTTCTACCGAAGCATATTGGGCGTAAAAATGAGTCAAATCAGATACCAGGTCACGAACCACGGGCTGATGCGGTAGTGGATATACCTTTACCTCCCCACGGATATCTGAAATCGCCTGAGTACAGGCCAAGGTATTGGTACCGTCAATATTCATCGAGCAGGAACCACAGATGCCTTCACGACAGGAACGTCGCAATGACAGCGTCGCATCCATTTCATCCTTTATTTTGAGCAAGGCGTCCAGCACCATCGGGCCGCAGGTATCCATGTCTACTTCATAGGTATCGGTACTGGGATTCTCCCCGCTCGAGGGATCATAACGATACACGATGAAACGCCGGATGTTTTTGACCCCTTCGGTGGCCTTGAACAGCTTGCCCTGTTTGACAACGGAGTTTGCAGGTAAGAAAAATTCAGCCATGGTGTTTTGTCCGGTGTTCTTTCGACAAGCTAACCCGAAGGGCGTCCCTTGGGACGCTGAATCCGTAATTATTATGTCGAAAGAGCACTAGTAAACTCGCTTCTTTGGCGGAATAACTTCGCATTCGTCGCTCAAGGTGTACATATGCACCGGGCGATAATCAAAACTCACGCCGCCGTGACTATCCACCCAGGCGAGTGTATGTTTCATCCAGTTTTCGTCATCACGTTCACTGAAATCTTCACGTGCATGGCCACCACGACTCTCAGTGCGATTGGCCGCACCCTGAATCACGGTTTGCGCCTGTAACAACAGGTTTTCAAGTTCCAGGGTTTCCACCAGGTCAGTGTTCCAGACCATACCACGGTCGGATACGCCAACATCTTCAAAGCTGGCGAAAATTGAATTCAGCTTAACCACACCTTCCTGCAGCGAATCTCCGGTACGGAACACTGCAGCATGTTTTTGCATATCGCGTTGCATTTGATCGCGGATTTTGGCCGTCGGAGTACCGCCCGAGGCATTGCGCAACCGATCGAGGCGGTCAATAATCGGATCGCAGGCGTCTTCAACTAACGGCTTATGCGGAGCACCCGGCTTAACCGTCTCTGCAGCCCGTAGCGCTGCCGCGCGCCCGAATACAACGATATCGAGCAGAGAATTGGAGCCTAGTCGATTGGCACCGTGCACCGAGACACAGGCCGCTTCGCCGATGGCCATCAAACCCGGCACCACGGTATCCGGGTCACCGTCTTTCAGTGTGACCACTTCACCCTGGTAATTGGTGGGAATGCCGCCCATGTTGTAGTGAACGGTCGGTATGACCGGAATCGGTGCCTTGGTCACATCGACGCCGGCAAATATTTCCGCCGATTCGGATATACCCGGTAAACGCTCATTAATAACTTCCGGCCCGAGGTGTTCGAGATGAAGATGAATATGATCTGCGTTCGGTCCCACTCCACGACCCTCGTTTATTTCCATGGTCATGGAACGGCTGACCACATCACGGGACGCTAGATCTTTAGCATTCGGCGCATATCGCTCCATAAACCGCTCGCCATCGGAATTGGTCAAATAGCCGCCCTCACCTCGCACGCCCTCGGTAATTAAAACGCCGGCACCATAAATTCCAGTCGGATGAAACTGGACAAATTCCATATCCTGTAACGGCAGGCCCGCACGCACCACCATCGCATTACCGTCACCAGTGCAGGTATGCGCCGAGGTGGCAGAGAAATAAGCGCGTCCGCAACCACCAGTTGCCAGCACCACGGTATGCGCGCGAAAGCGGTGTAACTCACCAGTTGCCAGGTCCCAGGCAATGACGCCGCGGCAAACGCCGTCATCCATAATCAGATCGATAGCAAAATATTCGATGAAAAACTCGGCTTTGTGCTTGAGGGACTGCTGGTACAAAGTATGCAGAATCGCGTGGCCGGTTCTATCAGCCGCAGCACAGGTGCGCTGTGCGGTTCCTTCGCCGAAGTTGGTGGTCATTCCACCAAACGGGCGTTGATAAATTTTACCTTGTTCGGTACGCGAAAAAGGGACACCGTAATGTTCGAGCTCAATTACCGCCGGAACTGCTTCGCGGCACATATACTCAATTGCATCCTGATCGCCAAGCCAGTCAGAACCTTTAATGGTGTCGTACATATGCCATTGCCAGGTATCCGGGCCCATGTTGCCAAGCGAAGCGCTCATACCACCCTGCGCGGCCACGGTATGGCTGCGTGTCGGAAACACCTTGGTGATGCACGCAGTCGATAATCCAGCCGCAGCCATGCCGAGTGTAGCGCGCAGTCCGGCACCGCCGGCACCGACAATGACAACATCGTAGGCGTGATCGATTAATTTATAGTCGTTAGTCATCGCCTAGGCCCCGAAAGATATCTTAAGTACCGAAATCACTCCGACGGTACCGAGCAACAGGCACAGAAAATTGGAAGTCAGCAGGCCTAGAGTTCGAGCCGAATGGCTCGACACATAGTCTTCGATGACGACCTGCAATCCCAGCTTCGCATGGTAAAAAGTAACAAAGATCAACAGCACCAGCGCGACCGTCACCAGTGGCTGTTGTATCCAGCCCACCAGCGTGCCATGCGAGACTGGTAGCGCGGCCAGGCTGAAGCCGACCCACAAAACCAGTGGAACCAGCAGCAACGCAGTCAGTCTCTGATGCCAGAAATGCGTGGTACCATCTTTAGCTGAACCGAGGCCTTTTACCCGCGACAAGGGTGTTCTTAAATCATTCACAGTCAAGCCATCCTCGCCACAACCCAGGTTGCAATGGTCATAACCAGTGCCACCATAATCGCCAGTTTGGCAGTCAAATCGACGGTTTCCAGCTCAAATCCATAGCCCACATCCCAGAACAGATGGCGTATGCCATTACAGAAATGCAGATATAGCGAAAATACAAATCCTAACAGGAATATTTGTCCGTACCAGCTGCCGAAGTGAGCGGCCAGTTGTTCATATGCCGCGGCACTGTCTGCAGCCGCCGTCAGGATCCAGATCAGAATGGCGCAGCCGAAAGCCAGAATTACGCCGGTAATGCGATGTGTAATCGATAATAATGCGGTTAACGGCAAGCGATAGATTTGCAGATGCGGAGAAGTGGGATGATTACTATTCGACATCGTAGGTTATCCTGTTGTGGGTCTGGGTCTGCTATCGAAGTTGCCGTTCATTTAAAAATCGATGCAGCGGCCATTTTTTTCCCAGTCTCCATAACGCGTCGGCTCCTTTCCTTTTGGCCCCCCATACTCTTTGCTCAAGGTATCCGGATCGCGGTTATCGGAAAGCTGGTCTTCATCGTTCTCGGAATCGGGTGGCGGTTGATCAGACATAGGTGACCATTTAATTTTTATTCACGCGACGATTTTAGCTTGCATGTCGCATGAAGGGAATGGAAATCGGGAAAACAGTTTAGCCCGGCCCTGTATTGGGTATCACATCAATACAGGTCGTTGCCAGATAATCGTACGATTGTTTGCAGGCATGCTCACATCTTGCATTAAGTCCATTCCGGCCTCGGAAGCCAGCTTATCGATCCATTCGAAATCCTTGATACCACTTTGTCGATCACGCGCCTTGAGAAACCCGTCAAAACTGCGGTTGCTGACGGAAGTAAATTCACCGTTGTAGTTAAACGGTCCGTAGATGGCGAGTGCAGCTCCTGGTTTCAGGTGTCGACCTGCCTCGGCGATACTGGCTGCCACCGCGTCTGCGCCCATGATGTGAAAACAATTGGCCGAGTAAATCAGGTCGTACTGAGAATCCGGCCATTCGCCCAGGGCATCCAGTTCAATCGGGGGTGGCAAATTCTTCAGACCCGAGTCGGTTATCCAGCTAAGGATGCCAGCCAGATTCTCACTACGCTCTGACGTCTGCCACAGCACATCAGTAACCTGGCCGGCAAAGAAAACCGCATGTTGTCCGGTTCCACTACCGATCTCCAGAACATCGCCCTTGATATAAGGCCTGATCGTATCGAAAATGACCTGCTTGTTCTGGTCGCAGGATTCTGCGTAAGGTTTGTTCAAGATTCAATTCCCTTGTTGCGTTTGCGTAATGACGCCAGCTTTTCGGCAATTTTTATTTCGAGCCCACGTTCAACAGGCTGATAGTATTGCTTCGGCTCAAATCCTTGCGGGAAATAATTCTCGCCGGCGGCGAATGCGTCTTCTTCGTCATGTGCATAGCGATATCCGTCCCCATACCCCTGCTGTTTCATAAATTGAGTCGGTGCATTGCGAATATGCATTGGAACTTCCAGGCTTCCTGAGTTTCGGGCATCTTCCATAGCCCTATTATAGGCACTGTACAGCGCATTGCTCTTGGCGGCACAGGCCAGATAAACAACCCCCTGCGCCAGCGCGAGCTCGCCTTCTGGACTACCCAATCGCTCATAAGTCTGCCAGCCATGGAGGCATAACTCCAGCCCACGTGGATCCGCAATTCCGATGTCTTCGATGGCCATACGCACGACCCGTCGCGCGATATAGATCGGATCACAGCCGCCATCGATCATGCGACAAAACCAGTAAAGCGCAGCATCCGGGTCGGACCCGCGCACCGATTTGTGCAGAGCCGAAATCTGCTCGTAAAATAAATCTCCACCCTTGTCGAAACGACGTGGTCCCTGCTGCGCCACATTAGCGACAAGAGTGGCGTCGATATTCTTATCATCCGCCAGATCGCTGATTATCTCGAGATAGGTCAGGGCCCGCCTGGCGTCGCCGTCTGCTGCCGTCGCCAGCAACCTGCGGGCATCATCTTCGATGCTCAACTCAAATTCACCGAGTCCATGGGTAGCATCCGACATCGCTCTGTCGATGACCTGCTCAATTTCTTCGACTTCGATTGCTTTCAGGATATAGGTACGGGTACGCGACAACAGCGCATTATTCAGTTCAAACGACGGGTTTTCGGTCGTTGCACCGACAAACAGGATGGTTCCATCTTCAATATGGGGCAAAAACGCATCCTGCTGGGCTTTGTTAAATCGGTGCACTTCATCGACAAACAATACGGTCAGCCCCTGGTGCTGCTGAGCCTGTGCGATTGCTTCACGAATATCCTTGACCCCGGCCAGTACTGCGGACAGGGTAATGAAACGGGCATCCGAATACTCGGCAATTAATCGAGCAATAGTCGTTTTTCCGGTTCCGGGAGGACCCCAGAAAATCATCGAATGCAACTTTCCGGCTTCGATGGCCTGCCGCAGCGGTTTGTCGAAACCCAGTAAATGTGATTGCCCGAATACCTGGTCTAACTGACGCGGACGCATTCGATCTGCGAGTGGCCGGTAACTCTTTTCAGCAACAAATAGATCATTCATATAATTACGTGATCGTCCGAGTACGAGTTTGACGCCGCTATGGTGCAAAAAGCCATGCTTGAGCAGCCTGTTAACCGCCTACACCGAAAACATCGACTCCTTCTGGCGGATCGAATACGAATGTATCAGGGTCGTGCACGACGCCAACCCGCAAATTTTCAAATACGATCTGGGTGCTTTGCCCAAACTGATCGCGTAATTCCATTGCACGCACCTCGTCGTTCTCAAGTCCGAGGTAGATATGGGTGTACTCAAGATCGTTTGCACGTGGCTCGAGTTCAACCCAGTACAAAAAATCACGCTGGCCTATCTCGTTGATATTAAACTGTTGCGACAAGTCTCCCTGCTTCATCAAAATCATGATCGGTGCGGTAGAAAGTCCAGAATCTATCGGCTTGACCGTAACCTGATCCAGATCGACATCATAAATCCATAATTCGCTACCATCGGCAACGATAAATTGTTCAAACGGATCAAGATATTTCCACGAAAACTTTCCCGGACGCTGCAATGCCAGAGTGCCCCGACTTTGCTGCACCACTTTTTTGTCTTCGTCCAGCAATGTCTGCTTGAAATCGGCCGTCAGGCTATCCATATTCTTAAGCGCATCCCTGAGTCGTTGCTCAGGTTCAGCCGCATAAAGTGGAATTGTAATCAGCGTCAGTAAAAGTAATAAAATTCTCATATCATTAATCCACAGGAGGTGGTGGTGGCGCCAGCACTTCCCGGCTGCCATTAGACTGAACCATCGAAACCACGCCTGAAGCTTCCATTTCCTCGATCATGCGGGCAGCGCGGTTATACCCAATCTTGAGTCTTCGCTGCACATAGGATATGGATGCCTTACGTGTTTCGGTAACAACCGCAACTGCTTCATCGTACAAAGGATCAGCCTCTTCACCACTGGAATCACGCGCAGCTTCACCCGGAAGAACGGGTGCCATCGACTCTTCAAGGACATTCTCGATATAGTTTGGTTCACCAAATTTCTTAATTTCATTGATAACAGCGTGCACTTCGTGATCATCGACAAAGGCGCCATGTACCCGCTCTGGCACACTTGTTCCGGGTGGCAGATAAAGCATATCGCCATGCCCGAGCAAGGTTTCAGCACCCATTTGATCAAGAATCGTCCTTGAATCCACTTTAGATGAAACCTGAAATGCTATTCGGGTCGGAATATTGGATTTAATCAATCCAGTAATAACATCAACCGACGGCCGTTGCGTGGCTAGCAGCAAATGAATTCCCGATGCCCGTGCCTTTTGCGCCAGCCGCGCAATCAATTCTTCGACTTTTTTTCCGACGACCATAATCATGTCGGCAAACTCGTCCACCACGACAACGATATAAGGCAATGTCTCCAGATCCTCAGGTTCGGCATCCGGATTGAGCATTCTCTGTTTTTGATCAAATAACGGATCCTTGATCGGATTCCCGGCGGCAATGGCTTCCTTGATTTTACGGTTGTATCCGGAAATATTGCGCACGCCCAGCGCGGCCATCAAACGATAACGTCGTTCCATTTCAGCCACGCACCAGCGCAAAGCATTGGCCGCCTCTTTCATGTCGGTAACCACTGGAGCAATCAAGTGAGGTATGCCTTCGTAGACATTGAGCTCAAGCATCTTCGGATCGATCAGGATCATGCGTACATCCTGTGGTGTCGCCTTTTGCATTGATCGCTACCGATTTACCCGAGCCAGTAGTACCGGCAACCAGCAGATGCGGCATTTTAGCCAGATCCACTACCATCGCTTCACCACTGATGTCTTTACCCAGGGCCAGGGTCAATGGCGATGGCGCCTGATCAAAAGCCTTCGATTGAATGATTTCGCTGAGGCTGACAATCTCACGATTTTCGTTGGGAATTTCGAGGCCCATGACCGACTTTCCAGGAATGATTTCGACTACCCGCACACCGATAACTGATAGCGATCGGGCGAGATCTTTGGAAAGATTTGAAATTTGGCTTACCTTGACGCCGGGTGCCGGCAATATTTCAAAACGGGTGATCACCGGGCCGGGATGGACCGAATCAACCTCGATTTCAATTCCAAAATCGAGTAGCTTTAGCTCCAACATCTGCGACATCGCTTCGAGCGCGGACTTGCTGTATCCGCTAACTTTGGTGCTGGGTTTGTCCAGTAACGTTAATGGTGGAATGACGCCATTTCCTTTGCCCGGGCTTTTAAACAGCGGAATCTGCTTTTCCTTTTCAGCCCTCACACTAGGCTCGATCTGTTCAACAACTGGTTCAATTTTGAGCGGTTTACGCTTTTCCTGTTTCTTCTTCTGTACCTGAAACACCTGTTCGCGTTCGCTACGATTACGATTGCCTTCCGCGCGGTCTCGCAACAGGTAATAACGATCCAGAATTATGTCGAACAGTTTTAGGGTGTATTTGCCAATATTATCAACCAGCGCCAACCAGGAAAGCCCGGTAAACAGTGTCAATCCTGCCAGAAATAGCGCCAGATGCAGCACCGTCGCTCCGACAAATCCAAGTCCCTGAGAAAAATAATTACCGGCAATCTGGCCCAGGATACCGCCGGCGTCCAGCGGCATGGCGCCGACTTCAACCGAAAAATGCAGACTCGATAGTGCACTGCCGGAAATCAGCGTCAGTACAAATCCGCTCCAGCGTATTATCAGCATCTGATAACGGTCTTCGGCACTCAGATCGCGGGTTTTAACCAGAATAAAGACATTATGTATCAACATGATCGGAAGCAGAAAAGCGAGAAAGCCAAACAGGTAGAACAGCAG
>QIJI01000393.1 GCA_003231795.1 Gammaproteobacteria bacterium | reverse complement strand
GCAAAAGCAAACGCGACCGAAAAACCGACATATCCGATGTATAACATCGGTGGATGAAGTGCCAGGCCGATATCCTGCAACAGGGGATTCAAATCGCTACCCCCGGCAGCCGCCGGCAGTACCCGTTCAAACGGGTTCGAAGTCATTATGATAAACAGTAAAAAACCACAGCTCACCAGTCCCATTACCGACAGCACGCGAGCGCGCATTATGCGCGGTATCTGGGGGGTAAATATGGCAACCGCGGCGGTCCACAGCGCAGTAACCAACGACCACAAAAGCAGGGATCCCTCATGTGCGCCCCAGACACCGGAGATTCGATAAATCAGCGGTAGCTCAATATTTGAATTGCGGGCTACATAAAGTACCGAAAAATCATTATTAATAAAGGCCCAGGTTAACAAGGCATAGGCCACCGTAACGAACAACAATTGTGCTATCGCTGCCGGAACGGCTACTGCGATCCAGCGTTGCACGCCGAAGCCGGCACCCAGTAGTGGCACCAGCGCCTGGGTTAGCGCAACACAAAGCGCCACGATTAATGCAAATTGACCTAGTTCAGGAATCATTAGTACTTCTCCTCTCCAATACCCATGTCGGCAAGCTCCTGCGGCATGTAGTTTTCATCATGCTTGGCCAACACTTCCTCGGCAACGAACTCGCCATTACTTCCGAGTTTTCCGTTGGCGATAATGCCCTGACCTTCACGAAATAAATCGGGCAGGATGCCGGCAAAGCTGACCGTAACACGCTGCTCGTTATCGGTTAAGTCAAATTTTACCGTAAGCCCATCGCCGGGTCGATTGACGCTACCATCGACAACCATCCCGCCAATACGGAACAATCGATCTTGGGGCGCCTTGCCCGACAACACTTCGCTTGGGGTGAAAAAGAACATGATGTTCTGATCCAGCGATTTGAGAGCGAGTCCAACGCCCACGGTCACTCCTGCGAGCATCAGCGTGATCAGGGCCAGCCTTTTTTTACGCGCCGGGGTCATTGTTGCTGCGACCCGTGACGGCTTTGTAACTGCCGCAACAGTTTGCGGTGCTGATTGCGCGGCAGATACCAGTTAAGCCATAACACCAGTGCGGATATGGCATAACTGGGCCAGACAAACATCGCGTATCCACCCATGTTGAAAAATTCAATCATCTAGATCACCTAAAGCTCCTCAACCCATTTGCTGTTTCGTTCGCGTCGCAACAACTCGGCGCGACATTGCTGAAACAGGGCTAAAACATAATACACCTGAAACGAAAGTGCCATCAGTAACAGCGGCAGCAACATACTCCAGTATATCGATGGCTTGTCAAATTTGGTCACTGTCGGGCCCTGGTGCAACGTATTCCACCACTCGACCGAGAAATGAATAATCGGAACATTGACCGCACCGACAATGGCCAGAATCGCGACTGCCCTGGCAGCGACACGCTTGTCTTCGATTGCGTTATGCAAACCGATGATGCCCAGATAGAGAAATAAAAGAATCAGTTCAGAGGTCAGCCGGGCATCCCATACCCAGTAGGTACCCCACATGGGTTTACCCCAGAGGGACCCGGTCACCAGCGCGAGGAAAGTAAAGCTGGCGCCAATTGGTGCGCTGCTGATCAACACAATTTCAGCCAGTTTCATTCGCCAGACCATGATAATAATGCCACAAACTGCCATCGCCACATAGACTAACATCGACATCCATGCCGAGGGCACATGTACAAACATTATTCGATAGCTATCACCCTGCTGGTAGTCCGGAGGAGCCGCAATCAGACCGCCAAATAAACCGGCTGTCACCAGAACCAGGAACAACCCGCTTAGCCACGGAATCCATTTACCGGCGATGCGATAAAAATGGGGTGGCGAACCAAATTTGTGAAACCACAAAAACATAAATTACAATTTACCGGTTAAAAATTATTGTTGATTGATCAACTGGCTGACATTCGTAACGCTGCTGCTGTTGCCCACGGCGATAGCGATAGCGATAGAAACAGAAATGCCAACAACATGGTCAACTGCGCCGAAACGTCAAAACCCGCCGCAGCATTATCAACGGCACTGGCCGCAAATATTAAAACGGGTACATACAAAGGCAACACCAGGAGCGACAAGATTATACCACCTTTGCGCAGACCTACAGTGAGCGCCACGCCGATTGCACCTATCAAACTCAGCACCGGGGTAGCGATAAGTATAGTCAATAATAGCGTTGGCAATGCCTGTTGCGGCATTCCCAGCATTTGCCCCAGCAGTGGCGCCGCAATCAACAGCGGCAGGCCGGTAACCAGCCAGTGAGCGCAGACCTTCGCCAGTACCAGAACCGCCACCGGATGGGGGCTCAACAGTATCTGTTCGAGCGAACCATCGTCAAAATCTGAGCGAAATATACTATCCAGCGACAACATCGCTGCAAGCAACGCCGCTACCCACACAATACCCGGCGCAATCCGCGACAACAGTTCCGGCACTGGGCCGATGGCCAGAGGAAACAGCGTGATCACGAGCACGAAAAACAGTATCGGCATAGCGTACTCCGCACGATTGCGTAGCGCCACCAGCAAATCACGGCGCAGTAAAAATACGAAAGCCTGGGATAACGAGAGCCGATTGTTCATACCTGCTGTCCGAGCTTCAAACGTGTCAGTGCCTGCTGCGGTAGCGAAATGTCATGGTGTGAAGTCATTACAATGATCCCGCCACGCTGTAAATGCTGCTCGAACAGACCCCCGAACAACTTCATGCTGTCCTTATCCAGCGACGTGAACGGCTCATCCAGAATCCATAACAATGATTCAGTCGCCAGCAGGCGTGATAGCGCAAGGCGGCGTTTCTGACCAGCAGACAGGCTGGCGACATCGGAATCCCCATAAGCATAAAGATTGACCTGCTCCAGTATTTCATCCAGACCCACATTCGAAGGAATGCCCATGGCACGAGCCAGACGCAAATTTTCAATACAGGACAATTCATTTTTGACACCATCGTGATGGCCTACGTAATTCACCTGTTCATAATAATCCGCGGCCTGTTGCCCGATTGGTTCTCCGCGCCACAATACCTCGCCACCATCGGCTAACCTGAGGCCGGTGAGTATGCGTAGCAAGCTGGTTTTACCGCAACCATTAGGTCCTTCGACCACCAATATGCGGCCAGGTTCGAGCGAAATCGTCAGATTCTCAAATAAGTGACGATCGTTACGAATACAGCTGAGGTTACGGGTTTCGAGTAAAGCCGATGTGGACATGCAAGATGTGGGAGTTATCGTGCACGAAGATTAGCCTTGCACTCCCGATGGTTCAACTCATTTTTTGATCCAGATCATGCATTGCAGCATCCCTCGGGTGTGATTTGTGCGGTTTAACGATAGGAGATGCCCTGTGATCAACAGAGAAAATTCAATTCACCAATCATTTGGGGATGCGAGGCCCAACAAAAAAATCGAGCGGAGTTCAGGTCTTTGTCTTATTCCCTCTATTAATTAACTGCAGACTGTCTTCAGCAAAACCAATGCCGGCTTCGACGAAAAAATTGAAAACCTTGTCGATGCCGTAACTCAATAGTGTATCGCGGTCGTCTTCAAACCGGGCAATTGCAGCAATTTTCCCCTGATAGCCGGCGAAACGCAATTGCTCGGTAATATTCCGACAATCTTCAGTCGCCGGTATTGCAATCAGAACCAGTTGAATTCGCAACACATTCAGTCTTTCCCAGAGATCAGCACTTTCTCCGTCACCAACAAAAACCTGCAGCCCCTCATCACGCTGCTGAGCGATACGATCACGATCAGCGTCCATTCCCCAAACCCGATCTCCCAACTCGGCTTGCAGTGCTCGATAGGCACCCAAACCGATACGCCCAGTTCCTATAACCAGCACTTCTGCACCTTCAGGTTGCACAAAAATATCTTCTTCCAGGGGCGTATCACGCTCGAGCCGATGCAGCGGGCCCTTGAATCGAGTATAGAGACTGTGGGCTCGATTGTAGTAGATACAGGTAATAACAAAAGAAATCGAAATACTTAAGGCCAGTATAACCAGCCATTCCTTTTCAATCAGGCCAAGATCAACCCCCACAACCATCACTATCAATCCAAATTCACTGAAATTCGTCAACAGCAACGAGGAAAGGCTGGCAGTACGAGCTCGCAATTTGAGTCGGACAAATGCCAGATAAAACATACCGAGCTTGACCAACAAAAGCGGTATCAATAACACGGCGGTGATCATCATCGACACATCAGGCAGCGCGACCAGCCCTATTGACAGAAAGAAACCCACCAGAAATATATCCTTGAAACTCAACAAGGACTTGGACAACTCACTGGCTTTTTCATGCTGACTTAGAAGAGCACCAAATAACAGTGCACCCAGGTCTCCCTTGATATTAACCAGATCAAACAATTCATATGCGCCGAGCGCAAACACGAAACCTGAAAGAATCAGCAATTCGCCATGGCCACTCATCGACAAAATCTTTCCGAACAGGGGTCTGATCAGCAACAATCCCGGTAAAAGCAATGCCCATAGCGACGGTACTGCGCCTTCCGCCAGCACCAGAAAGACAACAGCAATGACGTCTTGCATGACCAGAATACCAATCGAAAAACGTCCGTGACGGGTACTCAATTCGCCACTTTCTTCGAGCATTTTGATAACACAAACCGTACTCGAAAAGCTCAATGCAAATGCCAGCAGCGCTGCAGACTGCCAGGTCAGGTCAGAATAATAGGGCGCGGACAAAGCTCCCAGAAACATCGCCAGCCCGATAAACAGCAAGGTCCACAAACTCATATTGGCAAGCGTCCCTCCCCATACTTCAGGTTTTAACAAATCCTTGATATTGAGTTTGAGACCGATGGTAAAAAGCATCAGGGTGACACCGAGGTCAGCGATTTCCTGTAACCCGGGTGTCATACTGACACCATATAGATTCAACATGAAACCGGCCGCCAGGTAACCGATTAACGGTGGCAGCCCAAGTTGCTTGATGCCAAAGCCACAGGCGAAA
Source organism: Gammaproteobacteria bacterium (assembly GCA_003231795.1). GTDB lineage: Bacteria > Pseudomonadota > Gammaproteobacteria. The sequence goes on along the minus strand of QIJI01000393.1, from coordinate 6,111 downwards.
GCGAATAGGATCCAGAGAATATCCATGTCAATTATCCAATCAAAATAAAAACAGTTTTTTGAAAACGCAGGTGTGAGCTATCGCGAACTACAGGGTCGAACCTGCCCCTGACAATTCATAAACATGCACCTGCCCTTGCTTGTTCTCTAGATTTTACAGGAAATTATTCTCAATCGACCAAATCAATAATCTATTCAACGATATAGATATCGGTAATCTCGCTTAGCGAAAGGCTATGACTAGAAAAGATCAACCTCGAAGATATTCGTTTTTAGGATCGAAAAGTGGTGCGTGATAAAGTTTCGCCGCAATCATCTCACCCAGGATTTCGATTTCAACCCCGCGCCCTTGTTCAATTAACTCAAGCGGCAAAAAGCCAAAGGCGATGCTTTTGCGGGCGTAATGAGAATAACCCCCTGACGTGACATAGCCGACCACTTCACCCCCATGCCAGATCGGTTCCCAGGCTACGGCGTCAGCGTCTTTGGCTTCAAGCTCGAAAGTACAGAGCTTACGACTAACTCCTTGCTCCCTTTCTGTTATGGCCGCTTGCTTGCCGATAAAATCGACCGCTTTGTTGTAATCGACAAATCGGTCGAGACCGGTTTCAAGCGGCGTATAGTCGGGTTTGTATTCACGCATCCAGGAGCCGAAAGACTTGTCCAGACGCAGGCTCATCATCGCACGCATTCCAAAAGGCCTTAGCCCCAGATCGGCGCCTGCCTCGGTCAGGACATGGTACAAGGCAACCTGATGGTACCAGGGTACATAGATTTCATATCCCCGGTCTCCGGTATAACTAACCCGCTGCACAATAGCCTGGCATTGACCGATGTCCATTTCACGCACCGAAAGAAACGGGAACGCCTCGGTAGACACATCTGCCCGGGCCACCCGGCTGAGTAACGCCTGCGCTTTTGGGCCCGCAATCTGAAACCCGATACGTTGTTTCGAGATATTCTTCAGGGTCACCCCGGTCGCGGGTAGTTGCTGTTCAAACCAGCGCATATGATAGGCCTGTGCACCGAAGGATGCGGTGACCTGAAAGCAATCCTGTGACAATCGCGCAATGGTGAAATCACCGATAATTCGACCCTTTGGACTCAACATCGGATTCAGGCTGAGACGACCAACCGCCGGGATTTTCCCCGCCATGATGCGGTCCAGGCAATCATGGGCGCCAGGGCCGGAAAATTCGTACTTGCCGAAATTGTGCACTTCGTTAAGGCCAACCGCCTCGCGTACCGCGCGCACCTCCTCACCCACAATATCGAAGGCATTGGATCGCCTGAAACTCGGCGTTTCATAAGGTTCTATGCCAGGCGGTGCTATATAGTTGACATGCTCCATGCCATACATTTCGCCGAACACCGCATTTTGCGCTTTCCAGATACCGTAGGCGGGGGTGGTATCGAGAGGTCTTGCTGCTGGTAATTCTTCATTGGGATAAGAAACGGTAAATCGCCTCTGGTAATTTTCAGTTACCTTTAAACGGGTATAGGACGGGGTGCAGTAATCTCCGAAACGCGCCACGTCCATCGCAAACACATCGCGTGAGGCTTCGCCTTCAACAATCCACTCGGCCAGCGTCAGGCCGACACCCCCGCCCTGACTGAAACCGGCCATCACTGCACAGGCCGACCAGTAATTACGAAGTCCCGGCACGGGTCCAACCAGTGGATTCCCGTCCGGGGCGAAGGTAAACGGGCCATTGACAATAGTTTTGATTCCCGCTTCGGCCAGCACCGGATAGCGTTTGAACGCAAATTCCATCGCATCACCGATGCGATCCAGATTTTCATCCAGCAATTCATGCCCGAAATCCCAGCGCGTCCCGTCGACTGCCCAGGGAACGCAGTTCTGTTCATAAAAACCGATCACTAGCCCCTTGCCTTCCTGGCGCAGGTAACTCTCACCCTGCGGATCCATGACATGGGGCAGTTCCTGGTCGTGCTCAACCACCTCGGGGATGGTGTCGGTTGCAAAATACTGATGTTCCATCGGATGCAACGGCAGGTAAACACCCGCCATGGCACCGACTTCTCGCGCCCACAAGCCAGCCGCGTTAACCAGATGCTCGGCCACGATAGTGCCCTGCTCGGTAACCACATCCCAGCCACCATCCGCGCGCTGGCGGGTTTCCAGAACCCGGTTTCTCAGGACAATCTCGGCGCCCTGCATCTGCGCCGCCCTGGCATAGGCGTGGGTGGTTCCCGACGGATCGAGGTGGCCATCGAGCGGATCGTACAATGCACCGAGCACTCCGTCGGTATTGGTAATCGGACTCAGTTTGCGAATTTCCTCGGGCGTGATCAGTTCCGTATCGAGTCCCATATGGCGATGCATGGCGCGTGCCGATTTGAGAAAGTCGAGTCGTTCAGGCGTTTCAGCCAGGGTAATGCCACCGACATGATGCAGGCTACAGGATAGACCGGTAATTTCTTCAAGCTCGCGGTAAAGCCGGATGGTATACCCCTGCAAGGCCGCCATATTGGTATCGGCGTTCAGAGTGTGAAACCCCCCGGCCGCATGCCAGGTCGAACCCGAGGTCAGTTCCGAACGCTCGATCAGCACGACATCCAGCATTCCGAGTTTTGTCAGGTGATAAATAACACTGCAGCCGACAACACCTCCGCCTATAACGACTACCTGGGCATGATCTTTCATGACTATTCCACCTTAAAATCAGCTTTTAGGAAACCTCTGCACAACTCATCCTGAATTGTCAGTGGGCGAAAAAACAAAAACCTTGTTCTATATTTTCTCTTAATTTTCAATGACTTATAAGCCACCAAAAAAGGCATTGAAGTTTCAAACATCATCGATCCTGTTCACCCCTAATCGCAGTTATCCAGCAGTTCCTGCAAAAATTTCGATATTTCGTGGGGGTGCACGGTCGCAATTCGAATCAGGTCATCGAAGCGATCGGTTAATTTGCGGATGTGATCGATACTGTTTACGACAATATATAAATGACCCAGGAACAACGATACCCGCATCGGCCCAAAGATGGTAAACGAGGAGGAATAAGTTTGTTTCCCATCGTACAGGAACCAGCGGAACCCTGGATAAAGCTCGTTGTTGAGATCGATCATTCGCCGCAATTGCTCACGTCGGTCTGATAAACCCAGCCCTTCCCATATTCCCTGGCCATTGGCAAATGCCTCAAGATGTTGAACCGGCATGCAGGTTTCGAGCTCGCTGCCGGGATGACGCTGCTGCAGTAACAGCAAATGGTTATCACGCACGGATTGATCGACCTTACCCGTTCCGTAGCGGTTAAATTCATACTCGGCAACCGCTTCGGTTTTCATCAATTCCGGTATCGTGGTTGGAACATATCGAATTTTGTAACCGCTGGCTTCGCGATGCCATTCGAGATTTTTTTCGAACATGGTCGCAGTGTAAGAGTCGACCTGGAATGCATCTGACAGGATATCGGCAGCCATCGAGCCGTCCTGGGTCAGACCCAGTAGCCAGTCGATACTGACCTGGTGAACTTCGGCAATCGACGCCACCGTATCAGCGCGCGGGAGGCGTACATTTTCCACCGCAAGCAACTGCGACAGCGTCGACCGATCAACCTTGATCGACAACGCAAAGGCCGACCGATTCAAGCCACTGTGATTGATAACCTGTTGCAAGCGATTTTGAAATAGCAGTACGCGTTCCTGAAGTTTCATCCACTTTGCCCCAGTTGTTGCCTGCGCTCAGCCACATAGTCTTCCAGCGACTGGCGTATACCCGAATCGAGATCAGGTTCCTGATAGTCTTTCAATGCCTGGCGATAAACCTCGTTGGCGCGCTCGTATGCCGTTTTGCTGCCTTTTTCTTGCCAGGTCTCGAAGTTGCTCCAGTCCGATACGATAGGTTCGTAAAACGCGGTGGTGTAATTGGCCATCGTATGCGCGGTGCCAAAAAAGTGTCCGCCGTGCCCGGCTTCGCGTATCGCATCCAGCGCCAGAGTAGAATCGTCAACTTTTAGCGGTGTTAGCGTTTCACGCATCATTTGCAACATATCGATGTCGATGATAAATTTTTCGAACGAAGCGCATAGTCCACCTTCGAGCCAGCCGGCGGCGTGCTTGATTACCTGCGCATGCCCCATGATTGCACCCCACAATGACATCTGCGATTCCCACGCGGCCTGGGCATCGACGCAGTTTGATGCATTGGTGTTGGAAGAACGAAACGGTAGCCCGTAGCGACGTGCCAGTTGCCCGCTGGCCCAGGCTGCGCGGGTATATTCCGGGGTGCCAAAAGCGGGCGCGCCGCTGCGCATATCGGCATTTGACGTAAATCCTCCATAGACCATGGGGGTGCCCGGGTTGACAATTTGTGACAGCGAAATCACGCCCAGCGCTTCTGCGTTTTGCTGCGCCAGCGCTCCGGCAATGGTAATCGGGCACATCGCACCGGACAGCGTAAAAGGTGTCACCATGACGGGCTGACCATACTCCGCCATCTCGACCAGTCCATCGAGCATCGACCCGTCGACGCGCAAGGGCGAGTTGGTATTCACCACGGTAGTAACACTGGGTTCGGACTTGATCGTTTCCAGATCGATGCCGCGCGCCATCGCTGCCATGGTGATCCCGTCAAGAACACGTCCGCCACCGAGGCAGTAAAGCGCAAATGCCCGATCGCTCAGGGTATAAGCCGCCAGGCTGGCATCGAGGTGACGGGTGTCCGGGTGAATATCAATGGGCTCGACCGGGTAACCGCTAAAAAAATCGATGACATCGTAACTTTGCGCGAGTCGAATAAAATTACAGTAATCTTCAAAATTTCCGCTGCGGCGCCCTCCTTCGAGATCGGAACTGTTGGGGGCACTGGCGACGGTGGTAAAGTTGATTGCATTACGTCCGATGAGACGATTTCGCTCAGGATTGCGCGCATGCAGCTTGAATTCAGAGGGCACCGTACTAATACGTTGCATCAACTTGTTTCGATCAAGATAAACGCGTTGTAAATCCCAGTCGACCCTGGCCCCGTCCTGTTCGTACAAACCCAGCGCCCTTTCATTCAGAATTTCCAGCCCGATATCTTCCAGTATCTGCATCGAAGCATCATGAATTCTATCCAGTGCTTGCGAATCCAGCGCTTCAATCGGACTATAAGGATTGAACAATTGATCCAGTTTGCGGCTAACCGGCTTGACCACAACCTGATCGCGTTTTCGAGCACGTCTTCTACTCATCTCGGGCTCCTGTGAATGGACGAACAATATTATTTTAATCGATCAATTTTGTCTATCTATGTCAATGTTGTTTTTATAAAACACTTATGTTTACTTTAATAAACAAACTCGATTCTACTGGCAGGCAACCGGGCCTAAATGATTCTGGTTTTTAGTCCGTTATGCGGATAATGTTCGATACCATGGATTTAGCGAAAATGGGTTCAGCAAAATTTATTGCCTGCGGAATGTACGCCACCAATGCTCTATTACAGCAGGCATGGCAACAAATATTCGATCAATTTTTCACATTGATCAAGCACCAGTCCAGGGTCTCGCCGCAACTGGTATTTGATGGTGCCGAAGACGTGCTGCGTGACCCGGCTCTTTTTTTCGGTCATACCTGCGGTTACCCGCTAATGACCAGCCTGCAAGACCAGTTGCTACCATTTTGCGTTCCGGTGTTCGACGTCGATGGCTGTGACAGCAAGCTTTACTCGAGCCAGATAATTGTCGCAAATGACGCTTCAATTCAAGGTCTCGACGACTGTCGCGGCACAACCGTTGCTATCAATCACATCGACTCCAATAGCGGCATGAATGTATTACGACACGCACTTGCTAAAATTGGAGCCGCACCCGGTTTTTTCAATCGGGTTGATATCAGTGGCGGGCACTGGCAAAGCATTGAAGCCGTTGCAAAAGGCAGTGCCCAGGTGGCTGCGATTGACTGCGTCAGCCTGCAACTCGCCCGCGACGCGATGCCGGAACGGGTCGCAGGAGTCAGAACGATCGCAGTCAGTGCCGAAACCGGGGGACTGCCGTTTGTTATTCCTCGTTCCAGACACCACCCCGACGATTGCGGTGAATACGTCGATGCTCTGAACACAGCTCTAACCCGGGTATCACAAAGCACCCTCGATTGCCTCCAC
>QIJI01000049.1 GCA_003231795.1 Gammaproteobacteria bacterium | reverse complement strand
AAATGGGTAACGCATAAAACCTGTCTCTCATTACCGAGTAAACGTAATTTTTTGCCTACAATATGGGCGACACCACCTCCGACTCCACTATCTACTTCATCGAAAATTAGTGTAGGGATATGTGACGATTCGCTCATGATTACCTGAATCGCGAGACTAATTCGCGATAGTTCACCACCCGAAGCAACCCTGGCCAGTGATTTTGCAGGTTGGCCGGGATTGGCGCTTACCTGGTAACTGATTGCATCGTTTCCATGACTGCCGGGCGATTGATCAGGCGTCACTTCAATTCTGAAATGACCGCCTTCCATACCCAACTGCTGCATAACCGTGGTGATTTGTTCAGACAGTAATTCCGCGGTTTGCTGTCTTTTCAGCGATAACTCGCCCGCGCTGAAACGATAATCGTCAAGTGCCTTTTGCAAATCGATCTGAATCGCATCGAGATCAAAAGCGCTGCCACTGAGTTGCTCCAACTCGCGCTTGAGCTCATCACTGACAGCGGCCAGTTCGCTCACTTCGACTCGGTGTTTACGCGCAAGATTTTGTATATTGGCAATCTCATCATTAACCGCGTCAAGCCGCCCGTCGTCGAGTTCGAGCGTATCCCGATATTGGCGTAATTCGACGACCGCTTCCTGAACCTGAATCGACGCCGCGGTTAATAACTCGTGACTGGCTGAAAGCCTGTCGTCATCGACCAGCAGTTCGCCGAGATCCTGCGCACTCAAACTAAGCGTCGACTGCAGATCAAGGTTTTCGTCGCCTGATAGCCGTCCAAGAACAATGCCTGTTTTCTCGGTCAGATTTTCGGCATTGGAAAGCCGGCGGTTTTCGTTCTGCAGGTTTACAAATGCGGCCGGTGCGAAAGAAAGCTGATTCAGTTCTTCACAATACAGGCCGAGCAAGTCAATTCGTTGTTCGCGCTCCTGTGAGCCCGATTGCGCCTGCTCATAACGATTTTCCAGCTCACGATACAGGACATATTTTTGTTTTACTTCATCGAGTAGTTGTGGCTGCGCCAGGTAGGCATCAAGCAAACCACGCTGCACACTGGGTTTTTGCAATGATTGATGTTCATGCTGGCCATGAATATCGATCAGTTGCTGGCAAAGTTCGCGTAACTGAATCAGGGTGGCATTATGGCCGTTAATAAACGCTCTGCTGCGACCACTATCCGATAGAACGCGACGTATGACGCATTCGCCATCAGCATCCATATCATTGGCAAGTAACCAGTTTGCCGCACTACTACAATCGGCAAGATTGAAACAGACGCTGATTTCAGCTCGCGCCTGACCGCTACGAATGGTTTCGGTTTCGGCGCGATCTCCAGCAACCAGTTTGATCGCATCAAGCAGGATAGACTTGCCGGCACCGGTTTCACCGGTCAATGCACTCATTCCGGGTTCGAAATCCAGTTGTAATGAATCGATGATGGCAAAATTTTTGATCTGGATCGAATCAAGCATGACTCAGTAATTCGCGCTCCAGTAAAGCTTGGCCCGCAGAACCTGGAAGTAGTCGTAATCCTCGGGATGTAACAGGGTCAGCGGCTGCGGGTAACGCGTCACCCGAATCCGGCTCTGACTATTCATAATGACATGCGAATGACCATCGTAGCTTAGTTTGGCGACCATATCGTCCTGTCCCAGTCGAATGTCGATTGCCTGATCGGCCGGCAGTACGATGGGCCGATTACTCAAGGTGTGTGGACATATTGGAACAATGGCCAGGGTCTCCAGCGACGGGTGCATGATCGGGCCTCCGCCCGAAAGGGCGTAGGCCGTAGATCCGGTCGGTGTGGTCACTATGACACCATCAGAGCGTTGCACGTGTATCAGATCACCACCGCTCGAAATTTCGTACTCGATCATACTCGACGATTCATAGCTATGCAGGACGATGTCATTGAGTGCAATATTGCTCGCTTTGGGCTCATCACCCTCGAAAAACTCACCTTTGATAAAGAAGCGTTTTTCCACGGTGTAGCGACCCTGAACCACCGCATCGAGATAGGATTCAAAGTCATCGAAAGACACATCGGCAAGGAAACCGAGCCGACCCAGATTGATACCCAGCAAAGGGGTGTCTTTGTCGATTAATGCACGCGCAGCGGTTAACAGCGTCCCGTCGCCGCCAAGTGAGATGACGAGATCGGCTTTGTCGACCAGTTCCGCCAGGCTGACAATTTCGACGTCATCCAGCGGCTGATCGAAATCGAGACAATGCACCAACACCTCGGCATAGCGTGATAACACATCCGTGACCTGCCTGATACTGTCGATACGCGACTGCATGTCGCTACGTACGACTAATCCGATTGAATTAAATTTTAACGCCATTATTCAAGATATTGCTTCAATTCCGTGTCATTATCCGGGCATAGCCGCTCGGACCTGTTTTACTCGATATCATTTACGGCTAAACTATTGATCGGCTCCAATATATCAGACCCCATGACTGAAAAATACGAACTTGATGAACGCGCCCAGCTTTTGCTCAGGCAGCTAATCATGTCGTATACACGTGATGCGCAACCGGTAGGATCGAAAAACCTGGCCGAATTATCGGGCCTGGATGTCAGTTCTGCCACTATTCGCAATATCATGGCCAGACTCGAAGACATGGGATTGGTGGACTCGCCCCATACTTCGGCAGGGCGCATACCTACCGAGGCCGGTTATCGTTTTTTTATCGATAGCTTGCTCGAAGTCGGCGACCTGACTCAATCGGCGCAAGACGCCATTTCGAGCAGTTTCAGCCGTGACAAGACCTCAGGCGACCTGATTCACAGCGCTTCCGAGATTCTTTCCAGAGTGACCCATCTGACTGGAATTATAACGTTGTCACATACGGCTCCAGCCGAGATACGCCATATCGAGTTTATGAAGCTTGGCGATCGGCGGGTACTGGTCATTCTGGTGATTAACAAGGATGATGTGCATAACAAGGTGATTCAGGTTGATCGGGATTATTCCGAGCTCGAGTTACAACAGGCAGCGCAGACCCTGTCCCGATATCTGATCGGGCAAAGTTTTGAGCATGCACGTACTCAATTGCTCGATGAGCTTTCCGAACTGCGCAGTAATGTAAACAATATTATGCAAGCTGTTCTGCTGGCAATGGAAGAAGTCTGTAGCCTGAATGCCCACGATGACTTGTTAACCAGCGGGGAATCAAACCTGCTCCAGTACGCTGAACTCTCTGATATCAATAAGTTACGCGAGTTATTTAATGTCTTTAATGATAAGACTGATCTACTCAAATTACTTGATGGTTGTACTACAGCGGAAGGGGTTGAAATATTTATCGGAAGTGAGTCCGGCTATTCGGTACTGAGTGATTGCAGCGTGGTCGGCGCTCCCTATCATGTCAAAGGCGAAATCGTTGGTGTGTTGGGAGTGATAGGCCCTACCCGGATTGCCTATGAACATGTCATACCGGTAGTTGATGTAACCGCAAAATTGTTAACTTCGGCCTTGAATAGTCAGAAATAATCCTTAAATTGTAGCCCACTCGAATTTGTCGCGGCTTAGCCGTCACGAATTTAAATTTTATCCTTACTTATAAAACGGAGCGTTTCATGTCGACAGATCAATCCAGTCTCGACACTGACGAAGAACAACCTGTTGCTGCAGAAGAACAGGAAAAACAACTCGACGATGAGATGCCTGAAAATGCGGACCCGATTGAAGAAGATGGCTCGCTCGAACAACAGCTCGAAAAAGCTCAGGCCACGATCAAGGAATACTGGGATCAAGTGATGCGCTTGCGCGCCGAGATTGAAAACAATCGTAAACGTGCCGGACGAGATGTTGAAAATGCCCACAAGTACGCATTGAAAAGCTTTGTTGAAAGCCTGTTGCCAATTATCGATAGCATGGAAATGGGGCAAGTTGCGGCCGAGGCAGATAACGCAACCCTGGAAAGCATTCGTGAAGGCACCGAGCTGACGATGGACATGTTTATTCAGGTACTGCAAAAAAGCGGGCTGGAGCCGATCGACCCGGTGGGGGAAAAATTTGACCCGGAGCGCCACCAGGCCATCAGCATGATTAAAGTTAAAGGCAGCGAATCCAATATCGTCGTCGAAGTGATGCAAAAAGGTTTCGCACTGAATGAACGACTGATACGACCGGCAATGGTTGTGGTTGCCAAATAATTTCCTCAATTATTGCAAGAATTTACTTGAAAGCACTAAATAAAACCCTACTTCGGGTATAGGTTTTACTTAAACAGATTTGGAGTATTGAAAATGGGCAGAATTATAGGCATAGACCTCGGCACCACTAATTCCTGCGTGGCCGTCATGGAGGGCGACAAGCCTAAGGTAATCGAAAACTCGGAAGGCGATCGTACCACTCCGTCGATTGTTGCTTTTGGTGCTGATGATGAAGTTCTAGTTGGTCAGCCAGCCAAGCGCCAGGCGGTTACCAATCCCAGCGACACGCTGTACGCTGTCAAACGCCTGATTGGCCGTCGATATGACGAAAAGGCCGTTCAGCAAGACATCGACCTGGTCCCTTACAAAATTCTCAAGGCTGACAATGGCGATGCCTGGGTAGAAGCCAAGGGCAATAAAATGGCACCCCCTGAAATTTCTGCGCGCGTCTTGCAGAAAATGAAGAAAACGGCTGAAGACTACCTGGGTGAAGAAGTCACCGAGGCAGTCATTACCGTACCGGCCTATTTCAACGACTCACAACGTCAGGCGACCAAGGACGCTGGAAAAATTGCCGGCCTGGAAGTTAAACGTATTATCAACGAACCCACTGCGGCTGCACTTGCTTACGGCATGGACAAGTCGACGGGTGACAAGAAGATTGCCGTATACGACCTGGGTGGCGGTACTTTCGATATTTCGATTATCGAAGTTGCCGAAGTCGATGGTGAACATCAGTTCGAAGTGCTTTCAACGAATGGCGATACCTTCCTCGGTGGCGAAGATTTTGATATGCGCCTGATTGATTATCTGGCTGACTCATTCAAGAAAGATCAGGGCATGGACCTGCGCGGTGATCCGTTGGCGATGCAACGTTTGAAAGAAGCAGCCGAGAAAGCCAAGATCGAATTGTCTTCGAGCCAGCAAACCGATGTTAACCTGCCTTACATTACCGCGGATGCGGCAGGCCCGAAGCATCTTAACCTGAAGATTACCCGCGCCAAACTGGAATCCCTGGTCGACGATCTGGTTGCGCGCACCATCGAGCCACTCAAAGTTGCGCTTGAAGATGCCGATCTTTCGGTTTCTGATATTGACGACATCATTATGGTTGGCGGACAGACCCGCATGCCGAAAGTTCAGGAAGTGGTGAAAAACTTCTTTGGTCAAGATCCCCGTCGTGACGTCAATCCCGATGAATCGGTTGCCAGTGGCGCCGCTATCCAGGGTGGCGTATTGGGTGGTGATGTTAAAAACGTGCTATTGCTTGATGTCACGCCATTGTCACTCGGAATCGAAACCCTTGGTGGTGTGATGACCAAGCTGATTGAAAAAAATACAACCATTCCGACTAAGGCCGCGCAAACTTTTTCGACCGCGGAAGATAACCAGAATGCGGTAACCGTGCATGTATTGCAGGGTGAACGTGATGTCGCAACTGCAAATAAATCGCTGGGACGTTTTGACCTGTCTGACATTCCATCGGCACAAAGGGGCGTTCCACAGATTGAAGTGACCTTTGATATTGACGCCAACGGTATTCTGAATGTATCAGCCAAGGATAAAGCCACCGGCAAAGAACAGAAGATCGTGATCAAAGCCTCCAGTGGACTATCGGATGAAGAAGTCGATGCGATGGTCAAGGATGCAGAAGCGCATGCTGATGAAGATCGCAAACATCGTGAAACCGTTGAATCCCGCAACCAGGCTGACGCCATGGTTCATTCCGCTGAAAAAACACTGGTAGATCTTGGCGAGCAGGTTGAAGCGGAAGACAAGACCAAAATTGAAGCGGCTATTGAAGATCTGAAAAAATCTTTGGAAGGCTCGGACAAGGAAGAAATTGAGGCTAAAACCCAGGTGTTGGCCGAAGCATCAAGCAAACTGGCTGAAAAGGCTTATTCCGCCAATGCAACCGAAGGTGAAGGCAAAGGTGAAGGCGGGGGCCCGGAGCCGGTTGACGCCAACGCTTCGGCGCAGGCCGATAGTAGCGACGATGTGGTCGACGCTGAATTCGAGGAAGTTAAGGACGATAAAAAGTAAGCTGTTACATCAATAGTCAGCTTTAACGGTGAATAATTGCCTGGCCTGTTTTAACAGGCCAGGTTTTTCTTGTTTTAAAACGAGTCAATGTCAAAACGCGATTTTTACGAAATTCTCGAAGTAGATAGAACCGCTTCTGATCCCGAGCTCAAGAAGGCTTTTCGTCGTCTGGCGATGAAATACCATCCTGATCGCAATCCTGATGATCACGAGGCTGAAGTTCTATTCAAGGAAGCCAAAGAAGCTTTCGACGTATTGTCAAACCAGAACAAGCGCGCAGCATACGACCAGTTTGGTCATGCGGGTGTCGATCAATCTGCCGGCGGCGGATTTAGTGGCGGCGGCTTTGGTGATGCTTTCAGTGATATATTCGGCGATATATTTGGCGGTGGTGGCCAGGGTCGTTCGCGCGTTCGCAAAGGTGCCGATCTGCAGTACAACCTGGAACTGGGCCTGGAAGACGCGGTCGCGGGTACCACCGTAAAAATTCGCGTCCCGACTCTCAAACACTGCACCAGTTGCTCCGGTAGCGGTGCCAAACCCGGAACCTCTGCGGAATCTTGCGCTACCTGCGCGGGTCATGGCCAGGTGCGAATGCAACAGGGATTCTTTTCAGTGCAGCAGACCTGTCCAAATTGCCGTGGATCAGGTACTACCATCAGCGATCCCTGTTCGAGCTGTCATGGGGCAGGGCGGATCAAGGAGCATAAATCACTCTCGGTCGAAGTACCGGCCGGAGTTGATAATGGTGATCGAATCAGATTAACCGGTGAAGGTGAGGCCGGTGAAGCAAGTGCGCCTTCCGGCGATTTATTTGTACAGATTCACGTCAAACCCCATCCTATATTTGAGCGTGACAATGCTGATCTTTTTTGCGAAGTTCCTATCAGTATAGTGACTGCGGCTCTCGGCGGCGAAATGGAAGTCCCAAGCCTGGGTGGACGTTTGAATCTGAAAATTCCGGCAGGGACTCAAACCCATAAACTGTTTCGCATGCGCGGGAAAGGGGTCAAACCGGTGCGGGGTGGGGCGGTTGGTGATTTAATATGCCGTATTGTGATCGAAACCCCTGTAAAATTGAACGCTGAACAAAAGGAATTGCTCGAACAATTCGGCAATTCCATGGGCAAGGCTGTAAAAAAGCATAGTCCCAACGAAAAATCGTGGGTCGATGGCATGAAGCAATTTTTTGAAGACATGAAATCCTGAAACAACCCAGGGGAGCAGCAGTGACTCGAATTGCAATTGCAGGCGCAGCAGGCCGCATGGGCAGAAATCTGGTCGTTGCCTGTCACGAAGAGGATGGCCTGACGTTAACTCAGGCAGTAGCTCGTCCGCAAAGCGAGTCAATCGGTTGTGATAGCGGAACTTTGTCGGCAATAGAAAGCAATGGTATCGTCATTTCCGACCAACTCGATCCAAATCAATTCGATGTGCTCATCGATTTTACCCACCCGGCTGCAACCAGTCAGTATATCGAGTTGTGCCAGCAAAAGCGTAAAGCGATGGTTATTGGAACCACCGGCTGTGATGCTGCACTCGAACAGCAAATACAGCAGGCTGGCGAATCCATCCCGATTGTCTACGCAGCCAATACCAGTATCGGCGTTAACCTCTGTCTGCAATTGCTGCAAACCGCAGCAACCGTACTCGGTGATTCTGTCGATATCGAAATTGTCGAAGCACACCATCGCAACAAAGTGGACGCGCCCTCGGGTACTGCCTTGAAAATGGGGCAGGTTATCGCTACTGCTTTGGGTCGCAATCTGGACGATTGTGCCGTATATGGACGTGAAGGCCAGACCGGTAAACGCGAGCGCGCCACTATCGGAATTGAAAGCATACGTGCCGGCGATATTGTCGGAGAGCATACAGTGATTTTTGCCGCCGAAGGTGAGCGTATCGAAATAACCCACAAAGCTTCCAGTCGAATGATTTTTGCCCGGGGTGCGATACGTGCCAGTCGTTGGGTTTCGCAGCAATCGCCCGGAGTATTCACAATGCAGGATGTACTTCGGTAAATAGAACTAACTTTAAATATATTCCATAACTATATGTATATAAACAAGTTTATTATTTTTCCTGCGATCCATGTTCGAAATGGAAAAGTCGTTCGTTTTACCCAGGGTGATACTGAAAATCCGGTCGTGTTTCATAGCGACCCGGTCGCCTGCGCGCGCCAATGGATTGAACAGGGTGCTGACTGGATACAGTTGATTAACCTGGATGCGGCTTTCGACGAGGAAGCTAGCCACAACTGGGAACTGATCAAACAAATTTCAATGCTCGATGTCAATATCCAGTTCGGTGGGGGAATCCGTACGATTGAAGATGTCGACTGGGCTATCAAGTCCGGTATTAAAAGAGTAATTATCGGAACGGCAGCGGTCGAGAACCCGCAGATGATGGCACAGGCAATCGCAAGTTATGGTGGTGAAGCCATCGTGCTCGGCATCGATACAGACGCGCAGGGCGAAGTTCAAATTCACGGCTGGCGTGCGCCTGGCAGTGTCCAGGCGACCACGCTTGCGATTCAAATGCGCCAGCTAGGCGTGACCACGGCGATACATACCAGCATTCATCGTGATGGCTCGATGACCGGTGTCGATCTGGAATCTTCAATCGACCTGGCAAGCTTGAGCGGACTACGGGTTATTGTCGGTGGTGGCATCGGTAACATGCAGGATCTGCGCGAATGTTTCAACAACGACGGCATCGATGGCGTAATCATAGGTAAAGCGCTCTACACGGGTAATGTTGAACTGAGCAAAGCACTCAAGATTGCTAATCGAAAGGATTCGTTCGAAGCCGGGCTTTCAAAATGGAAGGCCGATCAAAGTCTCCCGTGGAATCGCTTTGGTTACGAACTGGTCGAACATAATCTGAAAAAACATATTCCGGTGGATTCACCTCCGCTGCGAATTCTCGACGCTGGTGGTGGCAATGGTCTCGATAGCCTCGGCCTGGCGCGGATGAATCATCAAATCGACATCGTCGATATTTCACAGCAAATGTTGAATGACGCGCGCGCAAATGCGGCACTTGCAGGGGTTACCGATCGTCTCAGTACGCATGCCATCGATATTCTTGGCATCGATAATAAATTTGCTCAACACGAGTTCGACATCGTACTGTGTCATAACGTGATTCAATTTGTCGACGAAGTCGATCCCCTGCTGCAAGTGCTGTATCGAGTGCTTAAACCGGGCGGATTTTTGTCCCTGATAACCACTAATCAGCATTCACTACCTTATCAGGCTGCTTTTCTGGACGATGATCTGGACAAGGCCTACACCTTGCTTGATCAGACCTCACAGCACAATTCGATTTTTGACGTCAATGTTAACGAGTATCGTCCCGATCAGGTTATCGAATGGCTCGAACAAATGGGCCTCAAACTCGAAAAATACTATGGCATTCGATGCCTCTATAATTACTGGGGCACGAATGAACTCAAGCAAGATTCAGCGGTTTACGAAAAATTGAAAAAGCTCGAAATGGAATTCACCGAAAGATCCCCATTCAACCTGTTAGCGCGTCAATTTCAGCTGATAGCCAGCAAGGAATAAGTCCCGCAACAGGGCTCCCTTCCGGAGAATAACTTTGGTTTTTAGCTGTAAAAGCCGGTATCTTACTAAACGGGTAACGTCCCCTTTTCCAAGGGGGAGCCTAAGGGCTTTTCGAAGTTAGATGCCAATGTCGTTTAACGGTTTTCAAAATGAGTTCTTTGCATGTTGATCTCGGTAAGACACGAGGCAGTCGATAAACAGCCGCAGACACTCGATGCGCTTATTTTGTTCTGGATAGTAAAGATAAAACGGTGGCAACTTTCGCACGTAGGGATCAAGCACCGTTTCCAGGTCGCCTGATTCAAGGTGATCTTCCATGGTCGCCCGCAGTGACCAGCCGATACCATGACCTTCGCGAGCAGCCTGGATCACGCCTATCATGTTATCGAAAATCAACCGCGTTGGCGGATCGATAATTTTATCCTGCCCATCTTCGGTGAAATGCCAGTCAGCAATCTTATTGGCGGTTGGTAATTTGTAGCGGATACACCGGTGCTGCAGAAGTTCGCGCGGATGTCCGGGCCGACCATGTCTGACCAGGTAAGAAGGTGCCGCGGAAAAAGCCGGGGTCAAAGGTGGCGTCAATCGCACTGCCACCATTTCGGGCGACAACAGGTCCCCAAGGCGTACTCCTGCATGAAATCGTTCCCGAATAATATCCGTCAAACCTTCGTTGAAGGAAAGGTCCAAACAGATACCGGGATTGTCTGATTGGAATTTTTCCAGCAAAGGCGCAATTACCGTGATGTAGGCCCCACGTGACAGACTTATGCGCAACGTTCCCGTAGTGGATTTTCCAACTTCCCTGGTTTTTTTAACCGCATAGGCCATATCTCGATAGGCCGGTCCCGCCGCATTGAATAGCACCCGGCCAGCTTCGGTCAGTTCGATGCTGCGCGTCGTGCGAAATATCAAACCAACGCCCATCTTTTCTTCCAGCGCTTTCAATTGAAGGCTAACCGCCGGGGCACCCACCCCTAACGTTTTGGCGGCCGCCCGCATCGATCCTTCTCGAATGATTGCCAGAAAAACTTCAATTCCATAAACAGGTGGGCGATCCATTATTTAATTTTACTAAACAATCGGTTTAACTTGCAATGTCTATTCAAACAGTTCTGATCGCAATACCATGAATAACAGCCGATTCAAAGATGCCAAACAGGAAGATCCAATTGACTATCGATAATATACAGGCACGGCCTCAACACATTACACGGGGCATTACCCTCATCGTGGCAACAATGTTTGTAGTATCGATTCAAGATGTGATCTATAAATTCTTCAGCAGCGAACTATCAATTTGGCAGATTTTCGCTTTGCGAGGGCTGCTGGCTTTACCCTTACTGTTTGCGTTGGCATGGGTGCAAGGCATAGGGCGTGACGTACTGGTTGATGCTCTTCGGAAATGGACGTTGTTGCGGTCATTCTTTATGACGCTGTGTTTCCTCGCATTCTACACGGCCATTCCGTTTCTGAGTCTATCGACCGTAGGAGCCGCAAATTATATGGCGCCTATCTTCGTCACCTTGCTGTC
>QIJI01000051.1 GCA_003231795.1 Gammaproteobacteria bacterium | reverse complement strand
CTGCACCGCACAGGCTCTGCTCGCGATCATGGCCAGTATGTTCGCGGTTTACCATGGACCCGATGAATTACGACGCATCGCACAGCGCATTAATCGTTTAACCGTTTTACTGGCACAGGGTCTGCGTGACCTCGGCCTGGAAGTTGAGACGCGACATTTCTTTGATACGATCACAGTCAGAACCGGTAATGCTACCGAATTCATCATGGCCGCCGCGCGCGCTGCAAAACTGAATTTACGTCAGGTTAACGCCAATACCATTGGTATTTCGCTCGACGAAATTGCAACCAGAGCGAACGTCAAGACCCTGTTTAACGTTTTCACCCACGACCGCGGCGAAAAAGTTTCCATTACTAAAATGGATGAAACAGTCACCAGCAGCCTGCCCGAGTCACTGGTCAGAACCAGTGACTATCTAACCCATCCGGTTTTTAACAGCCACCATTCTGAAACCGATCTGATGCGTTACATGCGCAAACTTGCGGATAAGGATCTGGCACTCGATCGCAGCATGATTCCATTGGGGTCCTGCACCATGAAACTGAACTCGGCCACGCAACTGATTCCGGTAACCTGGCCCGGCTTCGGTCGAATCCACCCTTTTGTCCCACTCGATCAGGCTCAGGGTTACCAGCAATTAATCGTCGAACTCGAGCAGATGTTGTGCGCCTGTACCGGATACGACGCTATTTCGCTGCAGCCCAACTCGGGTGCGCAGGGAGAATATGCCGGACTGCTTGCAATCAAGTCTTACCATGAAAGTCGCGGCGAAGGGCATCGCAATATTTGCGTGATACCTTCCTCCGCACATGGAACCAATCCGGCTTCCGCGCAGATGGCCGGGATGAAGGTAGTTGTCGTCGGTGTCGCCAAAACGGGCAACATCGATCTGGACGATCTCAAGCAAAAGTGTGACAAGCACAGCGAAAACCTGGCCGCCATCATGATTACCTACCCTTCCACCCACGGCGTGTTTGAAGATGACGTTACCGACGTATGCGAACTGGTTCATAGCCATGGCGGCCAGGTTTACATCGATGGTGCCAATATGAACGCAATGGTTGGAATCTGCGCACCGGGTAAATTCGGAGGAGATGTGTCACATTTAAACCTGCACAAAACCTTCAGTATTCCGCACGGTGGTGGCGGTCCGGGTGTCGGCCCTATCGGGGTCAAGGAACACCTGAAGCCGTTTCTACCTTCGACCAGCCAGGGTCATGGTGGTATCAACAAAGTTGCAGCCGCACCATTTGGTAGTGCAGGGGTTCTGCCGATCAGTTATGCCTATATATCTTTGCTCGGTCGTCAGGGATTACCCAAGGCTACGTCGATCGCAATTTTAAACGCAAACTATATTGCCAGTCGGCTCGACGAGCATTTTCCCATTCTCTATACCGGCACCAATGGACTAGTGGCACACGAATGTATTATTGATACGCGCGTAGTGAAGGAATGGGCCAGCGTCGATGACATCGCCAAACGTCTGATCGACTATGGCTTTCACGCACCGACCATGTCCTTCCCGGTTGCGGGCACACTGATGATTGAACCGACCGAGTCCGAATCAAAAGAAGAAATCGATCGTTTTTGCGAGGCCATGATTGCGATACGGACCGAAATTCGCGAAATCGAAGAAGGTCGTGTCGACGCGCAAGACAATCCGTTGAAAAATGCACCGCATACTATTGACATGGTTTGTGCAGACGAATGGAACCATGCCTATAGCCGTGAGCAAGCTGCCTACCCGCTGCCTTCACTGCGCATCGACAAGTACTGGTCACCAGTAGGTCGCGTCGACAACGTGTTTGGCGATACCAATTTGATCTGTTCCTGTCCGCCATTGTCCGCCTACGAAGACGAAGACGCGTAAATCAGTAACTTCTGGCTACGCGCACGGAGACCATATAGCATTGCGCCATGGCAATTAGTGTTTTTGATTTATTTTCGATTGGGATCGGACCCTCGAGCTCACATACCGTGGGCCCGATGCGTGCGGCGGCTCAATTTGTAACCCAACTAAAGCAGGACGGTTTACTCGACCAGGTAGCGCGGGTAAAAGCGGATCTCTATGGTTCGCTCGGCGCGACCGGCAAGGGTCACGGAAGCGACAAAGCTATCATGCTCGGTATGGAGGGTGACTTACCCGAATCGGTCGACACTGAAAGCATCGATTCGCGCCTCGAATTCATTCGCGAACACAAGAAAATGAATTTGCTCGGCGAAAAAAGTATCCCGTTCAACGAAAAAGCCAGTCTTGTCATGCATCGTCGTAAAACTCTGCCATTCCATTCAAACGGGATGATTTTCAAAGCCTTTGCAAGCGATGACAGCTTACTGCGGGAGGCCACTTTTTACTCGGTTGGAGGTGGTTTTATCGTTGATGAGGACGCGGCCGGTGCAGATCGCATCGTGGCCGACGATAGTGAACAGCCCTATCCCTTCACCACTGCGGTTTACTTGCTGATTCATTGTGCCAATCACGATTTGCGCATCAGCGACGTGATGATGGCAAATGAAAAAGTCTGGCGCAGCGAAACCGAGATTCGCAGCGGCCTGCTGAAAATCTGGAAAGTAATGCAGACCTGTGTGCGTAACGGCTGTCGAAATGAAGGTATTCTGCCCGGCGGCATGAAAGTCAAACGTCGCGCAGCCGATTGGTATCAAAAGCTTAGCAGCACCCCACAAATTACTTATAAAGATCCGCTGACTTCGCTCGATTGGATCAACTTGTGGGCCCTGGCAGTGAATGAAGAAAATGCCGCCGGTGGCCGGGTTGTCACCGCGCCTACCAATGGCGCTGCCGGAATCATCCCGGCTGTCATGCACTATTATCAGCATTTTTATCCCGCCGCCGACGACGACGGTATCGTTCGATTTCTTTTGACGGCTGGCGCGATTGGCATTCTGTACAAGGAAAATGCCTCGATTTCGGGCGCCGAAGTCGGCTGTCAGGGAGAAGTGGGCAGTGCTTGTTCGATGGCGGCCGGTGCCTTAACCGAAGTGATGGGCGGTACCCCGGAACAGGCTGAAAACGCGGCTGAGATCGGTATGGAACATAACCTCGGCCTGACCTGTGATCCGGTTGGCGGCCTGGTTCAGGTTCCCTGCATCGAGCGCAACGCAATGGCTTCGGTGAAAGCGATCAATGCGGCCAGAATGGCGATGCGAGGAGATGGCCAACATTTTGTATCGCTCGACAAAGTTATTAAAACCATGCGCGACACCGGCGCCGATATGAAAACCAAATATAAAGAAACCGCCCGTGGTGGCCTCGCGGTCAATATTATCGAATGCTAGATGAACTGCTGCAACGGCTGAATCCCTACCTGGAGTTAATCGGTACTAACGTCTGGCTGCAAGCGGCTGCGATCATGGTGGTGTCGCTTCTGATCGCGTGGATTTTCAATCGATTCATCAGTTCTGCGCTGCGTAACATAGTCGCTCGAACCAGGCTGCAATTTGACGATCAACTGATCGACCTGTTACACAACCCGATCTACTTCAGTGTCATCCTGCTCGGCATCGCGCTCGCGGTCAAAGTACTCCAGATTCCCGCTACCTTTGATTTTTTTATCTTCTCCAGCCTGGAGACAATCGCCTACCTGGTATGGACTGTTTTCGTGATACGCGCCACGCGTTTAGTTCTGCGTTTAATTGCTGCTCACGAGCGGCATATCTCGATATTACATCCACAAACCCTGCCCCTATTCGAAAATCTGGCAATGATTATTATCGTCGTGTTGTCAGTTTACATCGTATTCACAGCCTGGGATGTCGATATGACCGCCTGGCTGGCATCGGCAGGCATCATCGGCATTGCCGTGGGTTTTGCCGCCAAAGATACGCTGGCGAACCTGTTTTCAGGGGTATTCATTCTCGCTGATGCGCCTTACAAGATCGGAGACTATGTTGTTCTTGATACGGGTGAGCGCGGAGAAATTACTCATATCGGCATTCGCAGTACCCGCATGATGACACGCGATGATGTCGAAGTCACAGTCCCTAATTCGGTGATGGGCAATACCAAAATATTCAATGAATCCGGTGGTCCGGAAGAGAAATCGCGAATCCGTATTGCAGTCGGGGTTGCCTATGGATCAGATATCGACAAGGTACGAGACATTTTGATGCGTATCGCGTTTTCAGATGAAGCGGTCTGCGAAGATCCGGAACCACGGGTGCGCTTGCGTCAGTTTGGCGCGTCGAGCCTTGACTACGAACTGTTATGCTGGATCGAGCAACCGATATTGCGCGGTCGCGTTATCGATACTCTGAACAGTCAGATCTACAAAGCCTTTATCGCCGAAGGCGTCGAGATTCCCTATTCGAAGCAGGATATCTACATCAAGGAAATGCCAAAATAACAGGGCTAGGAGCCTATCGAACTTAGGTAATCGTAGTGAGGGAAAGGTAATTTGAGTCAGATTTTTCTATCGAATGAGGCAAATAGTCACTCATATTTAACGAATTGGATAGGAAAATCTGGCCAAAATGCATTTTCCGCAATAGATTTATCCTAAGTCCGACAGGCTCCTCGGAGCCCGGGTATTATAGGATTCCATCAGCTTGTTAAACCGGAATTTCGATACTTCGGTCTGCGTGGGAAGGGGCTGTTTTTTTTGCTAAAAAATGCCCCTTAAATGAGCCCCCTTGTTCCTGTGTTATTGCGAATCGGGTTGAGATCAGGCAGGTGGCTCGACTTTAAACTTGAATCGGCCGACAGATCGATTTACATTACATTGAAATAATCAAGGGCATGTCGATGATTGAACACCTGGCCAGAATCGGGCGTTTTAGCACTGTAGCCATAATTACCATTGCGACTACGGTCGTTTCAGTTGCGCTTACCGCAATCGCCGCCACGATACTCACTAATTTCACCGGTCCGGTTAATTTCGGATGGGCGATCGCTTTTGCCTACGTTGTTCCTGTCGTGGTAACTCCGATGATCAGTTGGCCCTTGGTAGGACTGTTGCTGCAGGTTCACCAGTCCGAAGAAAAAATGCGTGACCTCGCGAGTCACGACTCGCTTACCGGCCTTTTAAGCCGGCATGCTTTTCTTGAAAATGGAAACAGTTACATCTCACTCGCCAAACGTGATCAGAACCTGTTTTCAGTGTTGATTATCGATCTCGATCATTTCAAATCTATCAATGATAAATACGGTCATCCGGCGGGCGATGCAGTACTCAAACTTTTTGCGGATGTCGTCAACAGCGTTTCGAGGAACAGCGATATCATCGGGCGTCTGGGTGGCGAAGAATTTGCACTGGTGTTGCCCAGCACCAGCTCCGACGAAGCCGTTGAATTTTCACATCGTCTACATCAGGCCATTGCCAAAGCGGTACTGAAATATAAAAGCAACATGATTAAATACACCGTCAGCATCGGGCTCACGTCTTACCACTTTGATTCCGACGATACCCTCGACAGTTTGCTTGCCGACGCGGATATTGCCCTCTACCAGGCAAAAAACGGCGGTAGAAATCGTACCGCAGTATTCGGCGATCATGAAGAGCAGTCCCTGGCTGGCTAGGCTGGGAACAAGCTGGAATATATGGCTGTCTGCGATTTTATTATATCTGGAGCCCGGGTCATTGATGGCAGCGGCAAGCCATCGCAGCAACTGGACGTCGCGGTCGAACGTGATCGTATTGTTGACACAGGCGACTGTAGCCACTGGCACGCTGACAGCCTGATCGATGCGCAGGGCCTGGTACTGTCACCTGGTTTCATCGATAGCCATACTCACGATGACCTGGCGGTGTTTAAAACTCCTGAACTCCCGTTCAAAATCTCCCAGGGCGTGACATCGGTAATAGCCGGGAATTGTGGCATCAGCCTGGCGCCACTAAAACCTCAGACAGCATTGCCAGCACCATTCCCGCTACTCGGCAATGACGAGGAGTATCAATTTCCATCGATCCTGGAATACCGAAAAAACTGGGATCGATCGCCTGGTGCGGTCAATATCGCGTTGCTGACCGGGCATAGCAGTTTGCGTCTTGGTCATATGTCTAATCTCGAACAAAGCGCTGATCCATCAGCAATTGCCGCGATGCGAGGCGCTCTTAAAGAAGCCCTGCAACAGGGCAGCATCGGCCTTAGCACCGGTCTCGATTACCCACCAGCCGCTGCCGCCTCTACCGATGAAGTCGTACAACTGGCTCGGGTGTTGCACGAATTTAACGATGCTCTCTATGTCACCCATATGCGCGACGAAGGTGATGCCCTGCTCGAAGCGGTACAGGAAACCCTGGATATCGGCAATCAGGCCGGGGTACCAGTCGTCATTTCCCATTATAAATGTGCAGGACCGGCAAACTACGGAAAATCCAGCGAATCGTTAGCCATGGTCGACGCAGCCGTAAGCACGCAACAGAATGTCAGTTTCGATGTTTATCCTTACACCGCGAGCTCCTCCTCATTGTTGTATCATTTCGTCAAAGATGCCGAATCAGTGCTGCTAGCTGAATCGACCCCGCACCCCGAATGCAACGGAAAATTGCTTGATCGTATCGCAACTGACTGGAACTGTTCGTTGCCTGAAGCCTGTGAGCGGCTTTATCCCGCCAGCGCAATTTATTTTCAGATGGATGAGGCTGATCTCGAACGGATCATGCGACATCCAGCAGCAATGATCGGATCTGACGGCATCGCGTCCATGCTGACACCGCACCCACGCCTGTGGGGCACTTTCCCACGAGTACTGGGCCATTATGTGCGTGAAAAGAAACTGTTCAACCTGGAAACCGCAATACACAAAATGACCGGATTAACGGCACATAAATTTGCCCTCAAAGAACGCGGCGAGATCAAAGTCGGAAATTATGCTGACCTGGTATTATTCGACCCTGAAACAATTATTGATCGCGCCAGTTTCGAACAACCGGCGCAGATCTGCGATGGCGTCAAATCGGTCTGGGTAAACGGCCAGTTGAGCTGGCATGACAAATTGTCCACCCCTGCCCGCAATGGTCGCTTCCTCACCCATTGATGGTTAAGCAGCTCGAACTGAATTCACTGTTATCCGAAGTGCGTCAATGCCGCCTGTGCGAAGCGCAATTACCACTCGGGCCAAGACCGGTCGTTCAGTGCTCAACCGAAGCCCGCATATTGATAGCCGGGAATCTGTACCCCGGAGACTGGACGCGTAAATGGCTGCTCGTTTTCATGCAGGTGATCTAATACACGAGATTTGAGCAGCTTGTTGTCCAGCGTGATTACATCCCATTGATTAGCATAGTGCTCCCAACCCGTGTCTGCATGCTCGAGCGTTACCGTAAAGGTACAGGAACCGGGGCATTCGACTTCACATCGACAATTCTGACTTCACCCGCAAAACTGCCGGGAGCCACGACCGCTAGCAGCCACAATAATGATTTCACAACCGGACTCTGGTCATTCATAACCTCCCCCACAGTTCCAGCACAGTTTAAAACTGGACGCATTTTTTTCCTGGCAAGCGCGACAAAACCAGGAATCTTTTTCGTTACTATGCAGAATGCCATCGATAATTTCCTGCGCCTGCGCCTGTTGCGTATCGTCATCCAGCCATAATTCAGGCCAGGTATCGAAAGTCGCCAGCCCCCCGGCGCCACCGGCCGCAAAATCGTTAACGACGTGGGTTTCTATGCCTTCACCCTGAAGCACGTTTTTTAGATTGTAAACAATCATCCTGTTTTCATTCGACAGGATCTTTTTCATTTTCCGCGCGCCTGGCGAATTAAGTCGTGAGCAGCCTTTATCTGCTGCGTTTTTTCGGTCGCATCCCTGATCATTTCCTCGGGCAGGCCCTTGGCTACCAGCTTATCCGGATGATGCTGCGACATCAGCCGACGATAGGCTTTTTTAAGAGCGGCATCGTCGACTGACTCGTCCACGCCAAGCAACAGGTAAGCATCCTTAAGCGAAGTTTTGGCAACCGTAGCATCGTAGCCACCACGACCGAAACCGGCGCGCAGCATTTCTTCGAGGCGATCGAGTTGAGATAGCGGAACTCCAAGATGGCCACAGATATCGGCCAAAGCGATTTTTTCTGCCGGATGCATCACTCCATCGGCATAAGCGGCCTGTAACTGAATTTCCAGAAACATCTGGATCAAGGTTGTCCGACGCTGGGACTCCTGCCTGAACTGGATCATCACTTCATCGATCGGAAAATCATCCGATTTACCTTCGTTGAACAATTTTTTTGCTGAATCACGCATTTGCGCGTTCAAACCCAGCTTATCCATAACCGCTTCGGCCAGCTTGATTTCATCGGATGTCACCTGACCATCGGCTTTGGCAATATAGCCCATCACCGAAAAAGTAGCGGTAAAAAATGCGGCCTGAACCCGTTCCTGCTCGCCCTGCCAGTCTCCACTGCCGATACCCGTCATACCGCGATCGAAATTATGACCGAAAGCGATGCCCATCAACGCACCGAGCGGCCCGCCGATCATGAAGCCAAAGGCGCCGCCAAGCGCTTTCCCCCACCAGGACATCAGTGCTGCTCCATGCGCAATAGCAGCAGTCGATAAACCTTGTGCAACGTGAAACAGTCACCATTTCGCTCACCGCTAAGATATTTTCGATTTATTTTTTTGATTTTTTTCTGATATTTCCAGCGAATAAATTTCGCCAACCATGGGTGGTTTGACTCGAAGGAATACCCGATCAACTTGAAGGTCGGATAAAACAGTTCCTGTCCCATTTGATTGACAATATCAAGATTGGGGGCTGTCTCGCGGGTAATATCCTTGTCGGCCAGTACTTCGAGTCCGGACTTTTCCAGTACTGCCTGAAACTTGTGCTGCGGGTGGCCACCACCGATAACCGATTTTCCTGGCGCCCCGGTCTTGAAGAAATCGCAAATCAGAATATGTCCGCCGGGGTTAAGGCGTTGTTTGGCATTTTCAAGCACCGTTCGCAGTGTTATGTATTGAAAACTTTCACTAAACATAACCAAATCGAATTTTTCGTTCTCGGCAAACGAAACATCCTCGAAGCGACCCTGATGAATCACAAAATCCTCGCCCGCCTGCTTTTGTGCTGCTTCTGACAGCAGCGGGCTCGGCGAGACACCTTCAACCTGATATCCGCGCGCCAATAATTCGGTGGCAACACCACCTGCACCGCAACCCACGTCAAGAATGCGTTTGACACCCCCGGGCACATGACTCAACAGAAAATCGGTATAACGTTTTTGCGCTTCGGGCAGATTCTGGATGCAGACTTCAAGATCATCCTGCCATAGCCCGTAATGCAAATCGCGCGTGCCGAGGAAAAAATTAAAAAGATTCAGTCCGGCAACGAGGCCAACTTCTTTGGAATCTACTTTAGCTGTCATAGTGATTGAACCGGCGACTAACTGGCAATAGCCGTAATGGCCGCCTGTTGTTGTTTCAGATCACGTGCCTGTATGCAACAAACACCGCTACCACCCAATTCAAATTCTATCCAGGTCATCGGCAGGAAGCTGTATTTATCTTCCATCGCGGCCTGCGAATTTCCGACTTCAACAAAGATGACCCCATGATCGCTTAAATAGTCACCGGCCTGGGTCAGAATCCGCTCGACCAATTGCAATCCGTCTGCTCCGGCAACCAGTCCCAGTTGCGGTTCATGACGAAACTCGTCACCGAGGGCCGACAGTTCTTCGGCATCCACATAGGGTGGATTACAGGTGATAACGTCGAAGACCTGTTTCGGGATATCATCGAATAAATCGGATTCATACAGGCTTATATGATTACTCAGATCATGCCTTTCAAGGTTGATCAAAGCGACCTTCAATGCATCCGCGGATATATCGGAAGCACAGACTCTCGCGTCAGGAAAAGCGTACTGGACGGCCACGGCTATGCACGCGCTTCCGCTACACAGATCCAGAATACGACTAATTCCGCCGGGGTCGATCCAGGGCTCAAATTCGTTTCCGATCAGTTCCGCAATCGGCGAGCGTGGCACCAACACCCGTTCATCGACATAAAAGGACAAACCGCAAAACCATGATTGCCGGGTAATATAAGCCGCAGGTTTACGTGAGCTCACTCGCAATTGCAGCACTTCGATCACCTTTTCGCGTTCATCGAGGATTAACACGCTATCGTAATAATGTTCGGACCAGTCATAAGGCAGCGACAATGCATACAGGGTCAAATAACGGGCTTCGTCAAGGCCGTTACTGAAACCATGCCCATACTCGAGTTGATTCCGCTGGAATTCACTGGTCCCCCAGCGAATAAAATCGCGAATTGTGGTCAATACCTGTAAAGGTTCAGGGATAGACACGTTGTGTTTGATACCAGTTAAAATATAATGCCGCGGATTTTACACCATAACGTGCATGAATAAATCGAGTATCGTCATCATCACCTTGATCGCCCTGGTTGGCGTCAGCAACGAACAGGAACTGGAAATGCAGGTGAAGAAATAATCATGGTCGAGCTGAGCAAAAAACAGAAGTTTCTCAAGTTTCTGTTTTACGTTATTCCCCATCACGCGGTGTCGCGCGTGGTTTACCTGATCACACGCTTGCGCGGGCCTCAGGTCAAACCAATGATTAAGTGGTTTGTGAAAAAGTACGGCGTCGATATGAATGATGCGGAAGAACCGGAAATCGGTTACTACCAGAGCTTTAACGAATTCTTTACCCGGGCATTAAAATACAATGCACGCCCAATCGCACCGGGTGAAAACACCCTCGCCTGCCCCTGCGATGGCACCATATCACAGGCCGGCCCGATCCAGGCCGGCGCCATGTTACAGGCCAAGGGAAGCGGCTTTAGCGTCCTTGATTTGCTCGGCGGTGACAAGACCATGGCCGCCCAGTTCGCTGATGGACGCTTCGCAACCATTTACCTGGCGCCATACAACTATCACCGCATGCATATGCCGCTGGCTGCCAATCTGACAAAAATGATTCATGTACCAGGTCGTCTTTTCAGCGTTGCACCCTGGACCGTGCAGGAAATTCCACGCCTGTTTGCGCGTAACGAACGACTCGCCTGCTTCTTTGAATCTGCGGCCGGGCCCATCGCGATGGTGTTAGTAGGGGCAATCAATGTCGCTGCAATTGAAACCGTATGGAGTGGACTGGTAACGCCTCCACGTGGCAAAAAAATCAGCGACTACGATTATAGTCACACGCGCAAGGAAATTGAAAAAGGCGCTGAAATGGGCCGCTTTAACATGGGGTCCACGGTAATACTGTTAACCGGCAAGAATGTCGAGTGGCTGCCTCATATCAGCGCCGAACAAACCGTCAAGATGGGCCAGCTAATCGGGCACTTCCCCGACACCGGTTAGGCCCTTGTGAGAAATGTCTAGT
>QIJI01000199.1 GCA_003231795.1 Gammaproteobacteria bacterium | reverse complement strand
ACGACAGCCAGCAGAATAAAACTAAAACGTAAACTATTACTCATTGACGACTCTCCCTATCACGATTGCGTCTCACATTTCGCTTGAATTCATCGATTAACGACTGGCTCTCACTGTCGGAACCGACTAAATCCTGCAAAGATCTATTTCTTCCGGCACCTGACATCAGTTGATCCAGGGGAAGAAACAACAGATTGTTCCCACCCTGAACATCCAGCAGGACTTTGGGAGAACTCGACATTACCAACTCCATCGTGTCGATGTAGAGCCGCTCACGGGTGACTTCCGGTGCACGCTGATATTCGGCCAGTAATTGATCAAATCGACTGGTTTCACCTTGCGCCGCCTTGACCACGCGAGTTTTGTAGGCTTCGGCCTGCTCCAGCATACTTTCTCCATCACCACGCGCCTTTGGAACAACATCGTTTCGGTAGGCATTGGCTTCGTTAATAATGCGGTCCTGGTCTTCACGCGCCTTGATCGCATCTTCGAAAGCGTCTTGCACTTCTTCCGGGGGTTGCGCCTCGTCCATGTTGACCGTGACGACATTGATCCCGGTTTTATAATTGTCCAGAATCTGTTGCATGATCTCTTTGGTAGCGCTGCCGACAACCGCACGGCCTTCGGTAATAATCAGGTCCATATCGTTATCGCCAACCACTTCGCGAATCGCGGTTTCCGCTGCTTGCTCCAGCGTCAAATCCGGATCGAATACTTCGAATGCGAAGTCCTGCGCATTCTTGACGTTGTATTGAACCTCGATACTCATGAGCACAATATTTTCATCGCTGGTCAGCATTCTTGAGCTTTTTCGGGCGGTGCGGATATTGGATACATCGACGAGTTCGACACTTTCAATCGGAAAAGGGATATGCCAGTGCAATCCAGCCTGACTAACGGTAGTTCTTTCACCGAAACGGGTTTCAACACCTCGCCAGCCTTCGTTGACAATATAAAATCCCGTAATAAGCCAGACCGCGACCATAACGATCGCGATAAATCCGATCATTCCGGCGGCAACGCCGGGGCCTCCCGGTACTCTGGGGATCTTGCCTTTCCCAGCACCGCCTAGCAGCCCGCCAAACTTGTCTTTCAGGTTCTTAAACAATTCATCCAGATCAGGGGGACCGTCGTTATTGCGTTGTCCCCATGGATCTTTGTCTTTACCCGGTTCATTCCAGGGCATAATTTACTCCGAATACAGTTAGGTTGTCAGTAGACACAAAGAGTGCGGATTGTAATCGCTATCATGCAGCTCCTGCAAGCGTATCCGCCAGAGTTTCAAATCGATCCTGTGGTATTTCGAAACGGCGGCTCAAACCCCTCAATAATGAGGACGATAAGCGCAGTTTCAAGTGAGTATCGCCATTATTTGCGAATTCTTCGGCTTCAATCGCTCCCGCCTCGAACAGATAAGCGCGAATCTTGCCTTCACTGGCTTTTAAAATAATTCGGTAAACAGCCGTCTGTTCACAAAATCGAGCCTGTAAACCTTGCAGAATTTGATCTAATCCTGTCTTTTTCTGCGCTGATATCCAAATCCGCCAGGCTTGCCCCTGTTGATCCAGGTCGGTGCGCGGCTGATAACTTCCAAGATCGATTTTGTTGTAAATCAGCAACTGTGGCACCGATTCAGCCCCAATTTCCTGAAGTACCTTGTTCACCGCATCGATTTTATCCTGGCGGTTGGGATCTGAAGAATCAACAACATGCAATATCAAATCGGCTTCCAGTGTTTCGATCAGCGTGGCACGGAACGCCGCCACCAGGTCATGTGGCAGATGCCGAACGAAACCTACTGTGTCGGCCAGAATAACTGATTGCTGCTGGTTCAACTGGAACTTGCGCAGTGTAGGGTCGAGAGTGGCAAATAATTGATCCTCGGTATAAACCGTCGCATTGGTTAAAGCGTTGAACAAGGTCGATTTCCCGGTATTGGTATAACCCACCAGTGAAACTGTCGGAATATCAGCCTTTTTTCGCGCCTGCCGGCCCTGCTCACGCTGGCGTGCAACCCGAATTAAGCGATTATTCAGATATTTGATGCGCTTACCCAGCAAACGGCGGTCAGTCTCAAGCTGGGTCTCACCCGGACCCCGTAGTCCGATGCCCCCTTTTTGACGCTCCAGGTGAGTCCAGCCTCTTACCAGTCGGGTTGACAGGTGTTTGAGCTGGGCCAGTTCTACCTGGAGTTTACCCTCGAAAGACTGGGCTCGCTGGGCAAAGATATCAAGAATTAAACCGGTTCGATCGAGCACTCTGCACTGTAAATGCGTTTCGAGGTTTCTTTCCTGCGAGGGCGACAAGGCGTGATTAAACAGTACCACCTCAATTTCGAGAGCAGCCACCTGGGTGGCGATTTGTTCGAGTTTTCCCTTGCCGATAAAAGTTTTCGCTGACGCCTGCAGGCGACTGCCGTTAATCAATTCAATTTCATTGATATCAGCGGAACGCACCAACTCGACGAATTCAGCCAGATCATCCTGATCCGGCTGATTCGGAAAGTTAATATGAACCAGAAGTGCTCGCTCACCCCCTCGCGGTCGTTCAAACTCGAACAACGAGACCTCCGTAAGGCATTATTTAGCGATTTCCCTCGTCATCTTCACTGTGAGGATGATCGATAGTAACATTTCGCGCCGGAACAATAGTCGAAATGGCATGTTTGTACACCATTTGGCTGACGTTATTCTTTAACAGCACGACAAACTGGTCGAATGATTCAATCTGACCCTGCAGCTTAATGCCATTCACCAGGAAGATCGAAACCGGGACGCGCTCTTTTCGTAATGCGTTCAAATAGGGTTCTTGTAACATCTGCCCTTTAGACATAATCAGTACTCCATAAAATTATTATTGTATTTCTACCGTGCCTGTCGTTTTTAAGCTTCGCGGGGACTTCTGCTCCCCACAGGTAGAGTCTATGATTCCCTTCGTTTTAAAACGTTCCAGTCAAAGCGTAGAAAACGCGCTTTCAACCTGCCTGAATATATCATCTTTACAGTAACTCAGGCAATCAAAGGCCCGCTCCTTTGGCTGCTTGCGCAACCAGGTGATTTGGCGTTTGGCAAGCTGCCGAGTAGCCGCAATCACCTTTTCAACCATTTTTTCACGCGTCATTTCGCCGTCGAGATATTGCCAGATCTGACGATAGCCAACACAACGCATCGAGGATAAAGACAGGTTCAGGTCTGTTCTTTGTTTCAACCCCTCCACTTCACCAATAAAACCTTGCTCCAGCATCTGCAGAAATCGTTGCTCGATACGTCGGTGTAGTGCGGGCCGATCGTCTGCTGCAAGAATAATCTTGTTCAGATTACCGCGATAGCCCTGGGTGGCACGAAGCTGTAGCGCCGACAAAGTTTCACCGGAAAGTTCAATCACTTCAAGCGCGCGTTGAATGCGTTGTGAATCGCTCGCCTTGATGCGTTTAGCACTGGCTGGATCAATTGCGGCCAGGCGTGCATGCATCGACTCCAGGCCCTGCTGCCGGGCTTCCTGATCCAGCCGACGGCGTAATGCTTGATCCGCTTCGGGCAATTGATTGAGCCCGTTTTCAAAAGCATGAAAGTACATCATTGTGCCACCCACCAGCAACGGAACCTTGCCTCGATCATTAATTTCAGCAACCAGGCGCTGGCTATGCTGTAAAAAATCCCACACCGAAAATGCTTGGGCCGGATCGATGATATCAACCAGGTGGTGAGGCGCCAGCGCCTGGGTCCTGGCATCAGGTTTGGCAGTACCGATATCCATCCCTTTATAAATCAATGCCGAATCGACACTGATCAGTTCAACATCAAAACGCTGGCAAATTTCAACCGCGAGCCCGGTTTTTCCGGTAGCGGTTGCGCCCATCAGGCAGATTACCGCGCAACCACTCATGCTACTGACCGCGCAGAAAAAATTTGTCGAGCTGGTTCAGGCTGAGTTGTTTCCAGGTGGGCCTGCCATGATTGCACTGACCGCTACGCTCGGTGTGTTCAATATCGCGTAACAGTGCGTTCATTTCCTCTAACGACAGTAACCGGTTGGCACGCACTGATGCATGGCAGGCCATGGTAGAAAGCATTTCATTTTGCAATTCCTGTACCCGTTGCGATTGGCCATGCTCGCTCAAGTCCGCCAGTACATCGCGCATCAACTGTTCGCTATTGGCGTTTTTCAACAAAGCCGGAATTGCTTTGACCCGAATCTGCTCCGGAGCGATGCGCTCGACCGCGAATCCGAGGTGGGTAAAAAATGGCGCGTTTTCTTCGACAAGATCGGCTTCCGCCTGACTCACGCTGAACGCGGCCGGCACCAGCAGTGGTTGCGAAATTACATCTTCCTGCAACGCATTTTGCTTCATCCGTTCATAAACGATACGTTCATGCGCCGCGTGCATGTCGACAATAATAAGGCCGTCGCTATTTTCAGCGAGAATGTATATCCCTTTCAATTGCGCCACGGCGAATCCAAGCGGAGGAATTTGCGGGTCGCGGTTGTCATCTGTATGGACATCGGCCTGCGCCGGGTTCAAAAGTGCGTTATAGGCCTGTACCTGATCCTGAACATGATTCGGTCGTTCACGCTGAGCGAACTGGGTAAGACTCAACCCGGATTGCTGCGGTTGCGCTTGAGCCCAGGATTCAGCGACGGCAAATGCAGGCGTATCGGCCTGGGATTCAGGATGAACTCCGGCAAGTGCCTGATGCAGGCTTCTAAACAGGAAGTCATGAACCGCTCGTGAGTTACGAAATCGCACTTCGTGTTTTTGTGGATGTACGTTAACGTCGAGTTCCTGCGGATTCATCGACAAGGACAATACATAGGCCGGATGTCGTCCGTGAAACAGAACATCTTGATAAGCCTGTCGCACCGCGTGGCTGACCAGTTTATCGCGTACCATCCGATTATTGACGAAAAAATACTGCATATCGGCCTGGCTGCGATTGAAAGTAGGCAGCGCCACCCAGCCTCGCAACTGCAGCAATTCGTTATCGATGTCGATTTCAACCAGGCTCTCGGCGAAAGACTTGCCACAAATGGCTGCCAGTCGACGACGATGGTCTTCGATCGACTGCACCGACGGTAGCTGGTAAATCACCTTCTGGTTGTGGATCAGTTTAAACGCAACCGCCGCGTGACTTAATGCCATACTCTTGAACAGCGACTCAATGTGTTTGTATTCGGTTTGCTCGGTACGTAAAAACTTTTTGCGCGCCGGCACGTTGTAAAACAGTTCACGCACCTCCACTTGCGTGCCCTGTGCCAAAGCATCGGGAACCGGTTGCTCATTGTCCCTGCCCTGAATTCGCCAGCCATGTTCGGCCTGTTCCAGTTTTGATTTCAACTCAAGTCGAGATACCGAGGCAATACTGGGTAATGCCTCGCCACGAAAGCCGAGCGAGGCAATCGATTCGAGGTCCTGTAAACTGCTTATTTTGCTGGTGGCATGGCGCGACAAAGCCGCCGACAGGTCTTCACAGCCTATTCCGCTGCCATCATCACTGACACGAATCAGTCGCGTGCCACCGGCTTCAACCTCTACGGTAACGGCCCCGGCATTCGCATCGAGACTGTTTTCAACCAGTTCCTTGACCACCGAAGAAGGTCGTTCTACCACTTCTCCAGCGGCGATCTGATTGACCAGGTGCGACGGTAGCGAATGAATTCGAGGCAAAGCCGTTCAGTCCATCAGTCTTGATTCGAGAACTTCCTGGTCTCGAGCGAACAGCCGAATCCCATGCGCCAACTTTTCAGTCGCCATGGCATCCTGTAACTGATACTGACTGATCGCGTCCAGATCGGCGGTATCGGCAACAACCAGCGACATTGAATTTAATTGATCGAGTTTATTCATGAATTGAACCTTTCTGTCACCCTGAAACTGTGTAAAGCTCCCATAAGAATAACCAGCGCGAAATTTCTGGAGGCAGAGAATACCAGAAACTATCACCGGGGATTACGAAAAATCGCAATGAAAGAAATGACAATAACGGTCTTCTTGTTGATAGCAGTCTACCTGCTAGCTTCAATGTTTTTGTATCTTTACCAGCGTAAACTGCTTTATTACCCGGTCGGTATCGATAGCGCATTTGCTGCACAGGAAATCACCATTTCAAACCAGGAGATAACGCTCCGTGGCTGGGTAATCAACCCGGGCAAAGCAAAAGCGATGGTTTACTTTGGCGGCAATTCGGAGCTGATTAGCAATAATCAGACCCTGTTTGAAAATGTCTTCACCGACTACAGTGTTTACCTGATCAACTATCGGGGCTACGGCGAAAGCGAAGGGGTTCCGACCGAGACCGGGCTGTTTTCGGATAGCCTCGCTATCTACGATAATTTGATTGAGCGGCATGAATCGATATCCGCCTACGGACGCAGCCTCGGTAGTGGGCCGGCAACTTATCTGGCGGCCAATCGAACCCTCGAAAAATTAATATTACTGACACCGTATGACAGCGTTGCCGCGATAGCTCAAACACTTTACCCGATTTTCCCGGTGCGTTATTTAATCAAGGATCGTTTTGACTCGGCATCGCTGGCGGTCGACATCAGGATCCCGGTACTGCTGATTACGGCGGAACATGACCGTGAAATACCCTTGCCGCATAGCCTTGCGTTAAAGGACAGCCTGGTGAACGCTGATTTGAGTTATCACATGATTGCAGGCGCTGCACATAACGATATCGTCAGCTTCGCGCAATATCGCGCTGCGATATTGGCATTTATTGGTGATTAATTAGCGGATTAGTTGGTGGATTGATCGGCGGATTGACCGACAGGCGTTACACCTGGCGGTTTTTGAGGTGCTTCTGAATTCCCGAGAATACAGCGCGCGCCAGCTTCGCCTGGTGCTTGGGGCTGCGTAACTTCCTTTCTTCACCCGGATTTGAAAGAAAAGCGGTTTCAATCAATATCGAAGGCATATCGGGAGCTTTTAAGACCGCAAACCCAGCCTGTTGTACTTTTGGATTGTTCAACCTCGAAACCTTTCCGATATGCGCCAGAACATCTGAACCCAGTTCGAGACTGTCCTGAATGGTTGCAGATTGAGACAAATCGAGTAATACCGATGCAATCAGATCGTCTTTGTCATCAAGGCTGATGCCACCGATCAAATCAGAGGCGTTTTCTTTTTCAGCAATCCAGCGAGCAGCTTCCGAACTGGCACCGCTCAGCGACAGGGCATAAACCGAGGCCCCTTTGGCATTTGGATTTATAAACGAATCCGCATGCAACGAAATAAAAATATCCGCTTCTGCGGCGCGTGCCTTTTTGACGCGATTGCGCAAATTGACAAAACGATCACCTTCACGCGTTAGCACCGCGCGATATCCGTCGGTTCGATTGATCAGGGTTTTCATTTTTTTGGCAACCGACAGGGTAACGTCTTTCTCACGCGTCCCTTTCTTGCCAATTGCACCAGGATCTCGACCGCCATGCCCCGCATCCAGAGCAATCACAAATTGCTTTTTACGTTTGTTACGCTCCTGCTGGCTGGTTTTAATTGGCGTAGGGCTGAGCTTGGTTGCATGCAGGTCCACGACAAGCCGATGGCCTGCGATACCATCCGGTTTTAGTTCAAAGCTGCGCGGGCGAACCTTACCCTGCAAGTCGATAACAACGCGTAAACGGTCGTTGTCTTTACTGGCCGAACGCAGCCCACTCACCAGAGCGGTGGTTTTATCGCTGATTTCGATGGCCTTGCTTCTGCGTGTATCGTCCAGATCAATGACCACGCGATGTGGGTCGTCGAGCGTAAACAGCCGATGCTCGAATTTTCCGCTCAGATCAAAAACGATGCGAGTATGTATTTCGGATGACTGCGAGATGCGGATTCCGGTAAGCGCTGTATTTGAATCCGCAATTGCCGACCGGGTACCAGTGAATAGAGCGAGCGATACGCCATAACGACTGAGTCGTTTTAAAAATAATCGCCTTGCCCTTGAGAATGGGTCCATAGGTCCCGTCGATTGCCCTTGCCTGGAACTTATTTATAGACAATTCGGCGCAATAAATCAACGTTTTATCTATATTTATTAGTCAGATACTGCGCTTTATTAAAAATTACTTGAAGTATCCTGAAATTGACCTGTATCAAGCCTGTCGATTATTTCCTGACCGATACTGGTTTTTGCCTGAAATTCAACCCGGCGGCCTGCGGAATCGTACGCCAGCCGTATTTCAAGATCGACTCCCTGTAAATAACCCTGCGCCTGTTCGGGCCATTCGATAAAACACAGGGTTTCCGGATTCAGGTAGTCCCGATATCCCAGGTATTCCAGTTCCTCCGGATCGGATAATCGATACAGGTCAAAGTGCGCAATCGACATTTCCTGCAATGGATAAAATTCGACCAGAGTGTAAGTTGGACTGCGCACACCGCCGGATACACCGCAATCATGTAAGGCTCCGCGCACCAGTGTTGTTTTACCGGTACCCAGTTCTCCCTGTAACGTAATCACGGTTCCAGCCCCTGCGGATGCGATCAGGCTTGCGCCAAGCGCGCGCATTTCAGCTTCATCGCGAATCAGTAAAGATTTACTGCCTAACATTTCGAAGCTGCCTTACGACTCGCGGAATGGTTTCAATGATATCACTCGCGATCAAGCCGATTTGATCTTGCTCGCTGGCGAAATGTTCGGCGCAAATCGCATGCAGATATACCGCCGTGCGAGCAGCTTCATAAGCATCAAGCCCCTGCCCCATTAGCGCTGCGATGATGCCAGCAAGCACGTCGCCCATGCCGGCGCTGGCCATACCCGCGTTGCCGCGAATATTAATTTCCATTGTTTGTTGCGACGCGACCAGACTGCCACTGCCTTTCAACACACAGCTTGCTCCAAATGCATCAGCCAACTGACGGCAACTGGCGATTCGATCCTGCTGTATATCGGCCGTGGAACACCCTAGCAGCCGGCCCGCTTCTCCTGGATGAGGCGTGATAACCAACTGACTGGAATTCAGCGAATTGAGGAAATCAGCCTGCAACGCGTCAGCGTCAATCACCATGGGCTGGCTGGCCTTTTGCAAACGTTGCAACAGGCGGGTGGCTTCACTATCTGTTCCTAGGCCAGGACCGACGAGGATTATACTGGCCTTTGATATCACGGATTCAAGCGCCTCCCAGGCGAGAACCATGACTTCGGGTACCGTGGCCAGGTGACTCTGGCATTGCGGGTGTACCAACGCAGTCACCATCCCTGCACCGCTGCGTAACGCTGCTTTGGCGGCCAGTGTGACCGCACCACTCAACCCTCGATTGCCGCCAATCACCAGCAAATGACCAAAATGATTCTTGTGCGAATCTTTCCTGCGTTGCGCCGGCAAACGGCAACCTTCAATAACCGCAAGCGAGGCCGGCACTGATTGCCGCGCGGCTGCCGAGACCCCGAGATCTTCAAATACCAGCTCACCACAATAATCGGGACCTTGCGCCAGCTTGTGACCGGTTTTGATTCCGATAAAGGTCACCGTCAATTCAGCATTTACTGCCAGCGGCTGCGGATTTCCGCTCAACCCGTTAAGTCCGGAAGGTATATCAATCGAGATGCATGGCACAGGATGGCTATTGATGCTGTGGATTAGCGTTTGCCAATCCTGGTCGAGTTTTCGCTTCAGGCCTATTCCCAGCAATCCGTCGACCATCAGCTCTCCTGTCAATGGCTGTTGTTGCCACGGGTTCGTTTCACCGCCTGCCTGGTGCCACTGGTTTCTAAAATGCTGGGAAGTTTCAGATTGTTTCGATAAATCACCTTGTACCAGCATTTGCACTTCGACCGCATGAGCCCGTGCACATAGCGCCACCACAAATGCATCGCCACCGTTGTTGCCGGCTCCGGCAAACACCGTTATTTTCGAAACTTGTGGCCAACGACAGGAGATTTCCCGCCAGACGGATTCTCCGGCGCGACGCATCAGCTCAACTTCGGATATTCCATCCTGTTCTTGCGCGGCCTGATCGAGTTGATAGACCGCATCTGGGGTGTATAACAACATCAGCGTTTTATACTCCAGTCATCCGTTTTTCGCCACTGCGAAACCACTTTTTGCAATGTCGCCGAGACAAAGCGATACAGCGGTTTTATCGGTGTTCGCGAAATATGCTTTGATATACTTGGTCGCATTAATCGATCCGGATAAGGCTCATGAGCGTCACCGCAATCAGTTTTCACGCTAAATCAGACCAGGATCTGCGCTCACGCGTAAAGTTACTGGGTAAACTGGTCGGTAACGTTATCCTCAAGCACGAAAAGCCCGAAGTTTTCCACGCGGTCGAATCCTTGCGCACCGGATTTATACAACTGCGCAAACGTAATAGCGAACCGGCCCGCAAAGCATTGATCAAATTAATCGCAGGACTTTCACCCTACACCGTTAATCAGGTTATCAGGGCGTTTACCATCTATTTCAATCTGGTCAACATCGCAGAGGAAGACTTCCTCCATCGCCTGCGCCGTGCATCGGTACAAAAACAGGGGCATGCAGCCTGGGTCGGTTCTTTTTATCATACGCTTGAGGCATTCCACGATCAGGGAATGAAGGCGGACGAGTTGCAGACCCTGTTTGATCACCTGCGTTATAAACCGGTATTCACTGCACATCCGACCGAATCCCGTCGGCGCACCGTGATGCATCATCAACGCGAGGTTTTCAAGATAATTGATCGCCTGACCGACCCCCGTCTCAGTCAGTTTGATCGCGATGATCTGGTCGACAAACTACAACTGCAGATTGAAACCCTGTGGTTGACCAACGAAGTACGCGGCAGCAAACCGACCGTTGCCGATGAAATAAAATTGGGTCTACATTATTTCCAACTGAGCCTGTTCGAGGCGGTCAAGATGGATTATCGACATCTTGAACGCGCGGTGATTCATAGTTACGGGGAAGATGAATTCGGCAATCCGATAGTCCAGGTCCCGAGTCTGATTGAATTTGGTTCATGGATAGGCGGCGACCGCGATGGCAATCCATTTGTGACTCCGGATACCACGCGTATGGCACTGCGCATGCAGGCCGAAGAAATTCTGAGCGAGCACATTCGCCTGATATATAAATTGACCCAGGTGCTGACTCTGTCTGACAAATGGTTCAGCCCGAGCGATGCATTTACTCAACGACTGAAACGCGATGAAGCCATGGGCGTGAAATCCTTTGACCAACGGCGTGATCAATTCGCAGATGAAGTCTATCGACGTAAGCTTTATCACATGCACTACCGACTGAAGAAGAACCTGGCCATCGTGCGCAACCAGATGCGCGGGCAGGACACGCCAGACAGCATACATGGCTATCAGGACGTCCAGGATTATGTCGATGACCTATACTCAATTCG
>QIJI01000328.1 GCA_003231795.1 Gammaproteobacteria bacterium | reverse complement strand
CAGCCAGGGCGGATGCCTTTGTCGGATCAAAGCTGCGGATCGCCGCTACCACGGCTTGTATGCATTGAATCAGCAGCTCACTACGATCAATCTTTCGCTGGCTGACAAGCTGCAAGCTAGTTGACGGCTGGGGAATTTCGGCATGATGCTCTTTTTCCATCAATACATTCAGGCCAAAGCCGATCACAAATAGAAACGAATCGTTATCGACAGGTCGTGACTCAATCAGAATTCCACCCAGTTTCAACCCCTGAAATAGCAGATCATTGGGCCATTTCAGCGAGACCTCAATTTCTAACTGTTTGCGCAATACCCGACATAAAGCAATTCCGGCAACAATGCTCAGTAGCGCCTGGTCACTGGCTGGCAGGCTTTTGATGATCCCGACAGTGCAGTAAATATTCTGTGCAAAGGGCGACAACCATTGTCGACCACGTCGACCACGTCCAGCCGATTGCGATTCGCTGACCGCCACCACCTGACGTTGATGCTGTTGAAAGTACTGCAATACGTCGGCGTTGGTGGAATCGGTTTGTTGCCGATAACAGCAGTCGAATCCCAACTGATCCAGTGCTCGCTGCAGCACGACTTCGTTGATCAAATCGGTACTCACGAATTCAGCTTAACCATGCTATTCGTTGGACTAAACGTTGGGCCAAATGCGGCTCCTGACATTGCTCGGCCAAGCGAAGCACGAAGGTATTTTCTTCAGCCGCCTGCAGACTGACTTCGAAAGAATTTAACTCGTCGCGTCGAAACGCCTGCACCCGCCACTGATCACCCGGCTTCGCACGTAACAATTTTTTCTCGAACTTCGACAAGTTCAGGCTAAGCCCGTCGATCGCGATAATTTTGTCTTCTGCCGAAAGCCCGGCGCATTGTGCCGAACCCGATTCAGATACACGCTGTAACAATAGCCCGTTTTCGTGCTCTTTTAATGAAGCACCAAAATCAACCCGTGGCAGCTCGCCTTCGGCCTCTTTGCCACCTTTATCTTTTGCATTGCCGGCCACTCGTCGCTGCACATCAACCCCGACGGTATCGAGTAACTGTGTCAATGGTAGATCATCCCTGCCATTGATCATTTGATCGAGCAAGGTGCGAATATCCTGCCCCAGGATTTCGCAGATTGTCTGTTGTATGGTGTCGACGGCGACTCCATTCCCCTGATCCTGCCAG
The DNA here is from genome assembly GCA_003231795.1 of Gammaproteobacteria bacterium. Classification (GTDB taxonomy): domain Bacteria; phylum Pseudomonadota; class Gammaproteobacteria. The sequence continues at coordinate 10,161 of QIJI01000328.1, read as the reverse complement.
TCCAGCCACAGTTTACGCATGACGTCGTCCAGTGATTTGGTGCCTTGACTCAATTCGCGCATTTTCAGATCTATGCAGGCGGCGATCAAACTGCCCTTGGCGTAATAACTGACAATCGCATTGGCAGCGTTTTCATCCTGCTTGTAAAACTTGGTCCAGGTATTAAAACTGGACTCAGCCGCCGATTGTCGGGTTCTACCCAGCCCACGTTGCACCCGGGTCATGGTTTGCGCCAGCAGTTCCAGATAACTCGACTCATCAATCAATCCGCAACGTACCAGGGCCAGGTCGTCATAATACGAAGTGATTCCCTCGAACGCCCATAGCAAATCGGTGTAAACCTCGGATTGCAAATCGTAATGTTGATACACATCGGGCTTGATGCGCTTGACGTTCCAGGTATGAAAATACTCATGGCTGCACAGGCCCAGAAAATCACGGTAATCATCATCTACCTCGACCTGACCCGGTTTGGGTAAACTGGCCCGATTTGCGATCAGGCTGGTACTCGACCGATGTTCGAGCCCGCCGTATCCATCTCCGACCACCATCACCTGAAACTGGTAATAGTCCATCGGCGCCGGTTCGCCAAAAAAACGGATATGATGCTCGCATATGGTCTTCAAATCGGTCGCCAGGCGTTCCTGATCGCAGTCGAAACGACCGGTCAGAATAATGTCGTGGGGTACATTGCAAGCTTCGAATTTGATCAACGTAAATTCACCCATTTCGACCGGGTGATCGATCAGGTCGTCGTAATTCTGCGCCAGGTAAAGTCCGAAGCCATAGGGTTCGGCCTGTTTGCGCTCCAGCGTGGTCGCCAGTTTCCACTGACTGCAAGCGTTCGGTGCCGGTTTCTCAATCAATACTTCACAGGCCTGATCAGCCTGACCGATGACTTCAAGAAACACGCTGCTGCCGTTGTAGTAACCGTGGCTATGATCTAGATGCGCGGCTCGTACCGACAGATCCCTGGCATATACCTGGTATTCAATTGTTATCGGCTGCGCCACCGGCTGAAGGCGCCAGTTGGATTTATCGAGCTGCTCGATCACCAGCTCACCGTCATTGCAAGTGGCCGATAAATCCAGCAAATTACGCGAGAAGTCGCGGATCATATAAGAACCCGGAATCCAGTTGGGTAAACGCAGACACTGACCCGACGGGTCGGGCCTATCGACAACAATCGTGACATCAAAGTAGGAACTAGCCGGATTACGGCTGGTGATCTGGTATCTGATCAAGGCGACCTCAATTTGCTACGCATTCAACGAGGCCGAAGTGTATCATTGGCGGCTTTCCCGCAAAATTCAAATCGCTATTCCCATGAATGATTCGTTGACCCATTTAAATCGCCGCTCGACGCCTGCGAAAGCGCTAGCCGATCCAGCGCCGGACGAAGCTCAGCTAAAGCAGATTCTCAAAATTGCGATGTCGGCCCCTGATCACGGTCGCCTGCATCCTTATCGCTTTATCAGTATTCGCGGCGAAGGGCGTAACCGCTTATCGGACCTTTTCGGTCGCGCGGTGCTACAACGAAATCCGCAAGTCGAAGCTGAGTACCTCCAAAAGCAAAAAGACAAACCCCTGCGTTCTCCACTGATCGTAGTGGTGGTTGCCAATTTGATCAAAAGCCCGAAAATTCCAGAAATCGAACAGATGCTGAGCGCCGGGGCGGCGGCACATAATATTTTGCTGGCCAGCAATGCACTCGGTTTCGGCTCGGTCTGGCTCACCGGCGAAAATGCATACGACAATCTTGTACGCAGCGAGCTTGAAGTGGCTACAAACGAGAAAATTATCGGGTTTATTTATCTGGGCACGCCGCAACTCGATATTCCACCGCGACCCGTGCCGCGGATTGAAAATTTTCTCAGTCGCTGGGGTTAAATCCAGTTTCGCTATAACTCGTCGTCCCCGCGCAGGCGGGGATCTTGTAACGGCGGCGGGTTGTAAGATTCCCGCCTACGCGAGAATGACAGAGAAGTTCGCAAACTGATTTAGCTTTAACGCGGGATCAGTTAAAATTTGGCGCTTCTTATCTGATACCAATCCAGTCAATGACCGATACCAGCGTTGCCGCCGGCGACCACTCCAATTTTATCCGCGATATCATCGATAACGACCTCAGCAATAACAAGTTGAACAAGGTTGTTACCCGCTTTCCGCCCGAACCGAACGGCTATCTACACATTGGGCACGCCAAGTCGATCTGCCTCAATTTCGGCATCGCGCGTGATTACCAGGGACGCTGCAACCTGCGTTTTGACGACACCAATCCGGAAAAGGAAAGCATCGAATACATCAACTCGATTCGGCGCGATGTCGAATGGTTGGGTTTTGAATGGCATAGCAACCCGTCGGCGTCCGATTATTTTGACCAGCTCTACCAGTTCGCAGTGGATTTAATACACCAGGGTAAAGCCTATGTCGACAGCCAGAACGCAGAGGAAATTCGGGACAATCGCGGCACGCTGACCAGTCCCGGCGTCGACAGCCCTTATCGCAATCGTAGCGTCGAAGAAAATCTGCAGTTATTCGAAGATATGAAAAACGATAAATTTGCGGATGGCAAGCACGCCTTGCGCGCCAAAATCGACATGCAATCGGGCAATATTAATCTGCGCGATCCGTTGTTGTACCGAATTCGGCACATAACCCATCACAACACCGGGGACGACTGGTGCATCTACCCGCTATATGATTTTACGCATGGGTTATCGGACGCGATCGAAGGTGTCACCCATTCGCTGTGTACGCTCGAATTTGAAGATCATCGACCGCTATACGACTGGATTCTCGACAACCTTGAAACTCCCTCGCGTCCGGTTCAAATCGAATTTTCGCGTCTGCAACTCGAATATTCGCTGACCAGCAAGCGCAAACTGAATCTGATGGTCAGCGAAGGGCATGTCGACGGCTGGGACGATCCGCGCATGCTGACCATTTCGGGCATGCGACGACGCGGGTTTACCCCCGAGTCGATTGTCGCGTTTTGCGATGCCATCGGCGTCACCAAGAAGGACAGCACCATCCAGATGGGGGTGCTCGAAAACGCATTGCGAGAAGACCTCAATATCCGTGCGGCTCGACGCATGGCGGTGATTGATCCGATTAAAGTCGTGATCGAGAACTATCCTGAAGATCAGGAAGAAATGTTCAGCGGCGTCAATCATCCGCAAAACCCCGACTATGGCACTCGTGAGGTTCCATTTTCGCGTGAACTCTACGTCGAACGTGATGACTTTATGGAAGATGCACCGAACAAATTCTTTCGTCTAAGTCCCGGGCGCGAAGTACGTCTGCGCTTTGCGTACTATATCACCTGTAATGAAGTCATCAAAAACGGGGCGGGAGAAGTCGAAACCCTGATCTGTAGTTATGATCCGGAAAGTCGGGGCGGAAATAGCCCCGATGGTCGCAAGGTCAAGGGTACTATCCATTGGGTTAGCACACGCCATGCGGTCAAAGCCCAGGTCAACTTGTATGACCGCCTGTTCAATACGGCAAACCCGGGGGCGGCAGATGATATAACGGAATCGATCAACCCTGATTCCAGACAGATCATGGAAAATGCTCGCTTCGAACCTGCGATCGAATTAACCGGTAACAAGATAGCCTACCAGTTTGAACGTCTTGGTTACTTTATCAGCGACTACGACTCTACCACCGAAAACCCGGTGTTTAATCGCACTATGACGTTACGCGACAGTTGGGCCAAAATCGAGCAATCGAGATAGTGGCAGGCAAGCCAGCAATCCAGCGATGCCTTGAACTGCTGTCGCATGTTTCACTGCGAAATCAATATCGACTGGCTGATTGCATCGCCGTTGTATTACGCATCTTTCCGAACCAGGTCTCAAAACAGACCCGGGATAACATCAAACTGTGTTTTTCGCATTTGGCGATGACTGAGCAGAAACAGCTCTATCGGGATTCCATTCGACATACCTGCTACTCGATGACCGAACTCGCTGCAGTGTGGTGCTGGCCGGCCGACAAAATCCTGGCTTGTGTGACCCGCGTCGATATTTGCCCGGAGTTCGATCAAACCACAAAAAGTAAAATAATTCTGGCACCGCATCTGGGTAGTTGGGAAATGCTGGCGATCTGGATGGGTTATGACTACGACGCAATGATCCTGTATAAACGACGACGCGATCGCGCCCTCGACAGCTTTATCCTGGAATCGCGCGCTCGCTCGGGGAGTACGCTGGTACCGACCAAAAAACGGGGTCTGCGCAAATTGCTGGTTGGCCTGAGAAAGGGTGCAAATTTGGTGATTCTGCCGGATCAAAAACCCGCCGCAAACAAGGGAAGAATCGAGTCCCGGTTTTTCGGCGCCAACGCTCCAACCACTAAACTGGTGCAAGCCCTCTGCGCCAAAGTAGACTGTGATGTTTTTATGGCTACTGTTAACCGCAGCGACCCGCCGGGTGAGTTCGGTCTGCGAATCGAGCGCCTCGAGCATTCACGCCTGGCTGCAGATGAAACTGAGAGTGCACAATATATGAATGACCAGATCGAACAACGCTGCCGCTTGCACCTGGAACAATATCAGTGGGGCTACCGCCGCTTTACCACAAGTGCCTACGAGACGGTTAAATAGGGAACCAATATGCTCTCCAGTATGAAAACCAGATATCGCCAGTACGTATTGCAGCAACCACTGGTTACGCTCGTGCTGGTGACGATGTTTGTCGTGTTTTTCCTGATGTATGTGCCGGATTTTGAACTCGATGCGTCGGCCGATTCGTTAATACTCGAAAATGATTCCAGCCTGAAATATTACCGCAGCATTCGCGACCAGTATGGTTCCGAAGACTTCCTGGTGGTTACCTATAGCCCGGAAAAGGACCTGTTCAGTGCCGAAGTGCTACAACAGATCCGCACCTTACGAGACCGGCTACGTCAGCTCGAAGCCGTATCATCGGTCGTCAGCCTGCTGGATGTGCCGCTGGTCGACAGTCCACCCATGACACTGGCTGAAATTGCGCGCAAGGTACGCACACTGGAAAGCGATGACGTTGACATTGTGCTGGCTGAACAGGAATTAACTTCAAGTCCGCTTTACGAAAATCTGTTGGTCAGCAGTCAGGGCGATACCACCGCATTACAGGTCAATCTGGCGTCCAACGAAAAACTCATCGATCTGATTAATAGCCGCGACAAGTTATACGATAAGCAGGGCGTGATTCTAGAGACCGCCTCGCGCCTGGCAGAATTAACAGAACAGGTGAAAATCGAAAATCTGGCGCAGAAAATCCGCATGCAACAAACCATTGTCGATGTCCGCAAGATCATGGATTCCTACCGCGGTGAAGCCGTCCTGTACCTCGGTGGCGTACCGATGATTGCCAGCGACTCGATCGATTTTATTCGAAGTGACCTGAAGGTATTCGGAGTCGGAGTCATCCTGTTTATCGTCGTCATCCTGAGCCTGTCGTTCCGACAAATTCGCTGGGTGGTATTACCGCTGACTGCCTGTCTCGCCAGCGCCATGACGATGATGGGATACCTGGGCTGGGCCAACTGGCCGGTGACCGTGGTGTCGTCCAACTTCATCTCACTGCTGTTGATCATCACGCTTTCGCTGATTATTCACCTCATCGTGCGCTACCGTGAGCTGGGACCTTTGTTCCCCGATGCAACACAGCTCGAACTGGTTAGCGATACTATCGAAAGCAAGTTCATTCCCTGTTTTTACACTGCCTTGACCACCATGGTTGCGTTTGGCTCGTTGCTGGTTAGCGGCATTCGACCGGTTATTGATTTCGGCTGGATGATGGTCATTGGTATCAGTATCTCGTTCTTACTGGCATTTACATTTTTTCCGGCCGCGCTGATGTTATTGCCGCGCCTGGACGCGGTGGGAAAATCTGATGTCACCGGAAAAATTACCACCGGCATTGCCGACTTCATTCAGCACAAGACTCGAGCCACGCTCATTCTGTTTGCGGTACTGATTTTGATCGCGTTAACCGGCATTCCGAAACTGTCGGTCGAAAACCGTTTCATCGATTACTACAAGGACGATACCGAAATTTACCAGGGCATGACTCTGATCGATGAGAAGCTCGGCGGTACCACCCCGATGGATGTCATCATTGACGCCCCGGAAGATGAAATTTTCGAAGAAGACGAGTACGCCGAAGAAGGTGACATTACTTCCAGCAGTTACTGGTTCAACAGCGATGGGTTACGTGATATCGCGAAAATTCATCAATATCTCGAGAACCTGCCCGAAACTGGCAAGGTGTTGTCGGTGCATACCGGAATGCAATTGCTGGAGTCACTCAATAACGGTAAACCCTACAGCGATTTCAAACTGGCGGTGGTGTACAAGCGATTACCCGACGATGTTAAAGACGCGTTAATCACGCCTTACCTGTCGGCGGACGGTAACCAGCTACGCTTCAGTATTCGTATCTACGAGTCTGACAAATCACTGCGACGCCAGGCATTGCTCGACAAAATTTATTTTGACCTGATCGAAGACTATGATCTCGACCCGGAACAGGTGACTATTTCGGGTATGGCGGTACTGTATAACAACTTGCTGCAAAGCCTGTTTCAATCGCAAGTCCTGACCATCGGCGCGGTCTTCGCCGCCATATTCCTGATGTTTATCGGCCTCTTCCGTGCAGTCAGGATCTCGGTTGCAGCGATTATTCCGAATATGATTGCCGCCGGCCTGGTGCTTGGCCTGATGGGGTGGATTGGAATTCCTCTCGACATTATGACGATAACTATCGCTGCCATCAGCATCGGTATCGGCGTGGATAATTCGATACATTACATCTACCGATTTCGAACCGAATTTGCCATAGATCAGGATTTCTGGGGGGCGATCAGGCGCTGTCACAATAGTATTGCGCGCGCACTCTACTACACCACGGTGACCGTCGTGCTCGGATTTTCGATTCTCTCGCTATCGAACTTTATCCCGACCATCTACTTCGGGTTGCTGAGCGGCCTGGCGATGATGACCGCGTTGACTGCCAATCTGATGTTGCTTCCGATACTGATCGCGCGTTTTGAGTTGAGCTGAAACTGGAGCGAGGTTAATATGAACCGCCTCCGACAATCTATGCAGAATATGAACGAAATACTGATTCCAATATCCCCCGGGGAACTGCTCGACAAGATCACTATTTTACAAATCAAATCGGAACGTATCAGCGACCCCGTCAAGGTGGCGAACGTAAAAACCGAACTGGAGTTGCTGGACAAGGTCTGGCAGGCAGCGGTCGAGTCCGACGATACCATTAGCGCGCTCGCCGCTGAGCTCAAGTCAGTTAACGAAGCCCTGTGGGAAATTGAAGACGATATTCGGGACGAAGAACGTAGCAAACGTTTCAACCAACGTTTCATCGAGCTGGCGCGCGCGGTTTATGTGACCAACGATCAACGCGCCGACGCCAAGAAAAGAGTTAACCAGCATCTCAATTCGACCATTGTCGAAGAGAAGTCTTACCAGGATTACAGGTAGTTTCATGACATGCCTCAACAAGGTACATTGCTAAACTACATCGAGTCTCCGCCTGACACTAATCCAGGGTCCGACCCTCATCCCCTGGTCTGTCGATTCGGTGCATTTGGTGACATGGTGATGCTGACGCCGCTATTGAAACAACTGCATGCGCGCAGTGGGCTGCCCTGCGACGTGGTTACCATCGGCGCCTGGAATCAATTGCTGTTTGAGCAGATGCCATATGTAAGGCAAGTGTTTAGTATTAATTCACGTTCGCGCCCTTACTGGGTCAATCGCAGCCAGCGTGAGCTGGTCAAAACTTTACGCGGCCTCCAGCACCGCCATATCTGGGTTTGCGAAACCGATGCAAAATCCTATCGTCTGCTGGCGCGCGCCGGGATTCACCGCGGCAATAGCGTTAACCAGCTCGACCAGACCCCCATACCCGGCGAACATTACTGTGACAAATGGCTAAGGCTCGGGAACGAATCGCCCCCAGGGTTCAATCAGGCGCAATCCGATACCAATACAATCGATCCGGAGTTGTTTGTCAGCGGCAGTGAAGTTGAGGCCTGCCAGGATTGGTTAAAGCAACGGGAGATCGACCCGAAAGCGCCCATTGTCTGCATTCAGGCAGGTAGTAAACGCACCACGCGACGGGGCAGCTCGGCCAGAGAAAGCAATACCAAGTACTGGCATGAACGAAACTGGGCTGCTGTCATCGACGCAGTGTTGGCAAGCAGTGCAGATATCCAGGTATTGCTTTGTGGTGTACCCGCAGAGGCTGCCATGTGCCAGTCAATTCTGGCCCGTTGTAGTTCGCAAGATCGGGTTGCGTCAGTCGCAGCCGATCTTCCGATGCGACGACTACTGGCATTGCTTTCTATCGCACATAGTTGCATCTCGGTGGATACCGGGCCGGCGCATGCGGCGGCGGCACTTAACTGTCCCTTGGTGGTGCTATTCGGCAAAGCCAATCCGAATCGTTTTCGTCCGATAAGCCAGCACAGTCCAGTTACGGTGATAACCGGGCGTAAAAACGGAGGCGAGGCTGGTGCACCGGATATTGGTCTGATTACGCCGCAGCAGGTACTGGATGGCTGGGTCCGAATAAAGGTGAGTAATTAACCCGGCGATCAAGTACGTCGTATTCAGGGCAAGCCAGGTTTATTCCAAACCCAGGGCGACTTTTCTATCATGTGCCCAGGTACGTAATATTTGATCAACCACCAGGCCAATGAAAGCGACACACAGGCCAAGCATCAGCCCGTTGCCGATTCCAAATTCATCCGACAAGGATTTCAAAATTAACTGCCCCAAATCATCGGTACCGATCATCGCGCCGATGATGACCATAAATAATGCAAAAACAACGGTTTGATTAATGCCCAGCATGATATGGGGAAAGGCCATTGGTAATTCAATATGAATCCATCGCTGTATCCGATTGACGCCCGACATCGATCCTGCATCCAGCAAAGCCTGGGGTACATTGCTAAGACCTTCCACCGTATAGCGAGTCGCGGGGATAGTGGCATAGATGATAACGGCGATTAACACAGACGTATCGGTGACACCGAAGAGCATAATGACCGGGATCAGATAGATGAACGAGGGGAAGGTCTGAAAGGTATCGCAAACCAGCAATATGGCCTTGGTCGTGAATCGGCTCTGCGCACACAAAGAACCGGCAATCAGGCCTATGATCGCCGATATAACAACTCCGAAGGTTGCCATATAAGCCGTAATCAGGGCCCGGTCCCACCATTCGGTAGTAGCGATGAAGAGCAGCAATCCACCCACAATCAGCGCTGATCTTACGCCGCCTACGATGTAGGCAATTCCCATCACCAGGACAAAGGTTGCCGACACCGGCATACCCAGGTACGCGTTTTTCATGGGTATCAGTACGTTCACAATCAATCCTGTGTTGAAGGCTTGCAGGCTCGAATACCAATTGTCCACGATCCAGTCCACGCCGGATTGCCAGAAGAGTTCAGTGGTTAATCCCTTGTTGTGGGGAATGAGGTAAAAATAATTGATGCCATCTTGAAAAATAAGACTCCCGATGGATGCCAAAATCACGCCTCCCACCAGGATCGCAAGCATAATGAGGGAATACTTGTGGCGCTCGACAAAAGAGAGGTCCGCAAAATAATCGATTTGTTTGTTTGCCCAACCCAGGGACAGCTTATCCAGCACCACGGCAATCAACACAATACAAATACCCAGCTCCAACGCCTGCCCTATTCTAAGCTGATTCAGTGCCAGCAATAAATTGAAGCCCAGGCCTTTGGCCCCGATAAAAGAGGCAATAACTGCCATCGCCAGACATTGCATAATGACCTGGTTTACACCCACCAGAATATCGTGCCGCGCCGTTGGAATCAGTACCTTGAACATTAGCTGAAACTTGTTGCAACCATTCATCATGCCCGCTTCCAGTACTTCAGGGGACACCCCTTTGAGGCCTAACAAGGTCAGGCGAATCATCGGCGGTGTTGCAAAAATAACCGTTGCGATCGCACCGGCATGGTCACCGACGCCAAAAAAGACCGTTACCGGCACCAGATACGAAAAATGCGGCATCGTTTGCGCAACATTGAGCAGGGGCATCATTGCATTTTCAACGGCTCGACTCTTAAACGCCAGGACGGCCAGAAAAACCCCTAGCACCACCGATAGCG
>QIJI01000190.1 GCA_003231795.1 Gammaproteobacteria bacterium | reverse complement strand
GTTTCGAAGGGATCGTCGAGAAAGCGTTCGTTGGTCAACTCTTGGAGCCCCAGGTAGCCATGGGCCAGGCCGGGACCACCGATGTAAATTTCACCGGTAACACCGGACACAACCGGATTTCGGTTGGCGTCCAGCACGTAGATTTGACGGCCAGGGATGGGCTGACCAATGGGTGCAGTTCCGAGCTCACCGTCCTCAGGCAGCACTCTGTGATAGGTCGAAGTCATCACGCACTCGGTAGGTCCGTACTGATTGACTAGTGTTACATCGTCGCCGAAGACTTCCCTGGTACGGCGACATAATCCAAGATGGAGTGGCTCGCCGGATACGAGCAGCAGACGTACACCAGGTAGTTGGCGGTCCTGAGCGATGGCGGCCTCCACCAGAACCGAGAGCACGGAGGGTACCAAACTTAGCAGACAAGTAACGCCGTGTTTCACAGCAAGATCGAGCAAACCCGTAGGATCCTTAGCCTCAGCGTGCCCGGGCATCACCACTCTAGCCCCTACGGAAAGCGGAGCAAGGATATCACGAAAGGAGGCGTCGAAGGTAGGGGACGGGAACTGCAGCACTACATCGCCCGGGCCTAGATCGAAGCTACTGGTCACGTAATCAAGGTACTGCACCACTCCGCGGTGGCCGCCGGCAATGCCCTTGGGTCGTCCCGTAGAACCCGAGGTGTAGACCACATAGGCGGTGGCGTCACACGGGGCCACCGGGCAAACGAAGTTGGGAGTATCGCCGATGGCCTCGTCGATCTCGTTAAGGAGGAGGAGTTGTGCCGTGCTTTCGGGCAAGCGTTCAACGCAGGGAGCGTGGCTTACGATCCACTGCACAGAATTCTCGACCAGTATGTATTCGACACGAGCAGCCGGGTGGTCGGGATCTAGCGGCACATAGGTGGCGCCGCTTTTCAGGATACCGAGCAGGCCGACAACCAGGTCGGCGGACTTCTCCACGAAGAGTGCCACCGTCGCCTCCGGCGCCAATCCGTCGGTGAGCAACCGTGCAGCGAGTTGGCTGGACCTTGCATCCAGCTCGGCATATGTAAGTGTTAGATCACCAAATTCCAGTGCGATAGCATGCGGCGTGCGGGCCACCTGCGCTTCGAAGAGCTGGTGTATTTGGTGTGACTCTCTCTTAGGCATTTAGTAACATCCTCTCAGGAAACTGAATATAGAATTTTCTCCAGATCCTCTGCGATCCTGAACAAAGGGTCTTCGATTCGAAAGCGCCAAGGTCGCCGACGCAGGGCAGCGTGAAGCAGGTGCGTTTCAGTGCAAGCGCCCAGCAGTGCCTCAACGTCGTGTCTGCGCCGCAGTTCGTCGAGCAATAACAGGTCGGAATTCTCGACGGGCCTGGCCTTCACTCGGTAAATGAGCTCGTGCACGGCTTCTTGCTCGTCCGCGCTCGGTAGGCGCACAAGCTCCTCGATCTCAGACCAGCGGGGGGAACGCTGTAGGATTTGTGAGCGCCGCGTGCCTTTGGTGCAGATCAACAGGTGGGGTTCGCCCGAGCGAGCGATAGCGTCGACCATCAGGTCAACGAGAGAGATTACGCTACTCCTCAGCTCCCAGGGGACCTGGGGCAAAAAGTGGTGCAGGGTCACGCAGCATAGAACGAACTTCGTGGCACCGATACTGCGCAGATTCTGTAGGGCATGAGTGAGACGCGCGCTGATACCCGAATCGCAGTCGGAAAGAATCGCCTCGCTACGGTCCGGAAAGGCCGGGTCAGAGTAGAGTACGCAGGGAGGCGCTTCCTGCTCCACCGCGCAGGGATTCTGCTCGTAGAGAGTGAGGATGAACTGGGCCGAGGCTAGCGGTCCCATGCCACCTACGATACCCAGCATCCCGGAGCCCCAGCCTCCACTGTGCCGATCCCCGCCCACACCCATTACGCTCCCCGCATCTCATGCATAATCAAATATTCTATTGGTTGTAGTTGCCAAAATGTTAACACACTTCATGAATTTAACCTGAATCCGTGATTTAGCCAGTCGAGCCTGAAAAAGTATTTCGAAGCACGAGATTTCAATAGTTGAGGTAGCCAGAATACCGGATATTAATTTCACAAAGTGCGATCTGGTTCTAGTACTCGCGAAGAAGAAACTATTGGCTGCTTGACAAGATAGTTGTGCCTGGAAACTCTGAATTTGCCAAAAACACGGTTTTTTATAGTCGCTTGATTGAGGATGGTAAATGAAACGAAATATCACCAAATTGTTCAGACTTTACCTAATCCATACACGAGAAGTTCCATCAGGAAAATTAAAAGCCATCAACTCATTCCACATATAATCTACAATGACCGCATATTCTTTTTGAATCTGAACAGGAATCGTATTTGGAATAGAATAACTTGCTGGAGGACGCTCTTCATAGAGAGACATATAAAAAACCAGGCTGGCTAAAAAATACATAGATGCTTTTCCATGAGGTGCCTTATCATCATATAACTCGTCCATATTCAAAGAATTTAAACCTGGAATATCGGTCAGTACCTTACTAATAATTGATCCTACTGGAATTAGCATTATTGTAGCCTCAGGTCTGGCTTCATTCATCATATCCTGCATCTCGATCCACCAGTTATGGAAATCACCTGTAACATACTCATTATAAAGTTTAAACGTCTCTGTCGTTGCCGGAAAAGGATAGTCCCCTTCAAATCCTGGCCAGTTTTCATATATGTAAAAATTAATGCTCGGTTCTTCAACACGAACATAGTCGAAAATTCTTAAACTCTCGGTCACCACCGAAGTCTCCATATAATTATAGAATACGGTTGTGCGCTTCCGTTTCTGAAATAAATTTACCACCGTAATACGAATATAGTGGTAAATTCTCTTAGTTGCGGCCACAACCGAAGTATCCAGATAATCCCCGTTTGGGCGTTGCCATTGCTGAATAAAGTTTGCTGCCGTAATAATGACATTATCATAATCCGATTTTGCAAAAGACTCATTCCAGGCAGACTTCGCATTTTCGAATTCCCACTGATACCACGGAGGAAGTTTCTGATCTGGGAGAAAGCCAAATTGACCATCAATGGAATATTCTTGGCCGCCTTCCTTAGAAAGTTCATACAACCAATAAGGTATATTTTGAATCGTGGGTGAAGCTCCCAAAGTATGATGGACTAGGCTGTTTCCAAATATATAAGAACGCATGTCATCATCCGGCCTCTCCCCCAAAATGAACCGAATACTGTTTGTCCACTTTTCAATTGGATTAGCATCGGATGAGTTTCCAGCAGCGTCTCTAGCAATCATTTTTACTTCATAATTGGCAAGAGTAATCAGGTCATTTAATTCAATAGATGTAGTTGAAAATTCAGGTGAATTTTCAGAAACTATAATTTGTTTATAAGCCGCATTTCCACTCAAATTCAAATTTTTCACGATCACCCAATATTCTGTTACACCAATATTATCCTTTGAGCCCTCCCAGTCCAAAGTTATCGATGTTGGGGTTCTATTGCTGGATTTGATTCCATATGGAACACTTGGCTTCTCAGCATCCTGAGCGAAAGAATTATTAACAACCAGAATAAATGAAACAAATACAATCCATAGCCCTCCAATTTGATTTTTCTTTTCAGCTTCGCCCGGAAACAGGTGTTTCACCGGAGCACAAGGCCTGGTGCAACGCCAGCAAAACTTTTTAGCATACCAACGGCCGCGGGAGATAGAAGCTGCATTCATAGAAATTGTTCTCTAAAAGCTCTTAACAAAAATAACGGATTCCCAATCAAATACCGCATAATGCGTTTCTTTTGTTGGAACATTAAATGAACCCGCTCGAACCCGAGATTTTGCATATCGAGTTCGATCGTGATGTTACCACCCCAATAATCAAATAGACCACCAACGCCCGCGATAACCTTTACTTTTTGAATTGCTAGCGTTCTACAGACCGCCACGTGTGATGCAAGCCCTTGTTCATTGTCTTGAAAACAACTCCGACCAGTCTTACAGTGTCAAAACCGATTTACGGCTGGACGACTGGCATCATTTTTTTCGCACTTGAGAGGTCTAGATATATTTAGCTGGGATTGACCTGCAATGGGCTTTCGTTATCTATTACAACAAACACTGAAATTTTATTGCGCACAATGCCTAATAAATTCCAGTTAGCCAATTTCGGCAATGTCCACCCCTGTTTTTTCAATTATTTGTTGGCGCAAGTCTTCCGCATCCTGGTTAAAGTTTTGATCGTCGCGAATAACCAGGCCACCGACTTTCCTGTCCCTGATTGCATCGAGAATAATTTCTTTGCGTATTCTGGGGGCCTCATCGGCAAAACCGTACACCAGCGCCATATCGCAAATTGTATTGATGATTCTAGGAATTCCAGCACTATGATAAAATACGGTTGCGTAGGCAGTCTGCGCAAACAGATCCTTATCGCCGCCAGCTACCTGGATGCGATGGCGGATGTACTTCTCTGTTTCTTTGAATGTTAGAGGTTGAAGTAAATAATCAGCAGATACTCTTTGCGCAAATTGACGCAGTTCTTTTTTGCGCAACAGTTCGATCAATTCCGGCTGACCCACTAGAATTAGTTGTAGTACTACCGCTTTATCGACATTAATGTTGGTTAACATCCGGATGTCTTCGAGCGCTTCCGCTCCAAGGTTTTGCGCCTCATCTATAATTAATATGACCTGGTGCCCTGCCTCATGCTTCTGGGTAATAAAATTTACCAGCTGTTGGTAAAGTTTGATCTGGTCTGTTTCATCAGATTCGATGCCGTAAGACAGAAGCACCCATTTCAGCAAATTACCAAAATCCTTCTGCGTGTTGTTGATAAGTCCCACTACGTAGTTATCGTTCAGTTCGCCCAACAGATTTCGAATTAATGTCGTTTTTCCAGTCCCTACTTCTCCAGAAACCACGGTGATTCCAGAATCACTTTCAACGCCGTATTCCAATATGTTCATCGCCCGGCGATGACTCTTACCGAGATACAAAAATGATGGATCCGGCGAGAGCGTAAATGGTTTTTCTTTGAAATGGTAAAATTCTTCGTACATAAAATGTCTGGGCTTAATCGTTAATAATAGTCCCGAATTTCCTCATCGGCTTTATTCAATATTGTTCCAATCAAATTGGTCGATTCGAGTAATCGCATCGACCTTTTCACCTCTGACTCGGTATTCTTGCCGTTTTCAATAACTAATAACACGGCGTCCACAGAAGGCAGGAATACTATCGTATCATCGAGATCCAGTAATGGCGGCAGGTCGTAAATTACAATTCTCGACCGGTACTTCATTTTTAAATCATTCACCAGGTTGGTCATATGTGGTGAAGATAGCAGTTCGGATGATTCGGTGGTAGTGCCTCGCCCTGGTAATAATACCAGTCGCTTGAACAGCGGATTAACAAATAAATCAGCCAGGTTAGCAT
Organism: Gammaproteobacteria bacterium; assembly: GCA_003231795.1. Lineage (GTDB taxonomy): Bacteria > Pseudomonadota > Gammaproteobacteria. The sequence continues at coordinate 6,026 of QIJI01000190.1, read as the reverse complement.
TACCTTGTAAATAGTCGAGTAACCCCTGCTCGGGTTCAAAATCAAAATAATTATGGACGTTGGGTCGGCGCAGGTCGGCATCGACTAACAATACAGTCTGGTTGATATCAAGCGACATACTGATGGCCAGATTGCATGCGACCAGCGACTTCCCGATTCCAGCCGATGGCCCGGTAATCGCCACCGATGCCCATCCATTCTCGCGCATTGCTTGTAAAACCTGGGTTCGCAGCATACGAAATGAGGTTGCTCTCGGGTCAGTACGATTCCCGGCAATCAGCCGATTTTCAGTTAATATGCTTTGCGGCACTTCAATCTTGCGAGACCGGGTGTAGTCAATTTGCTCAAACGGGTGGTCTGCCAACGCTTTGTTATCAACGCGTATCCCCTGCATCCGGCTTTTTCGCGTTCGTGATCTATTTTTGTCTAGCGCTTTCTTGATTCGATCCATAGTCTTAGGCCAAATTGAACTTACGCAGCAGGATAAACCATAACTGGTCCAGCGGTTTATAGTAAAAGTGCACCAAAATAGTAAAAATAATGCCAAGGATAACTAGCACTACTATCCAGATTTTTTGATTACGCCTTCTAACCGCTTCATCTTTTCGGGTCACGATATAAGGTATTGCCACGAGGGGGGTCAGCTTGGTTATTGCCGCGAGTGAGCGTGAGCCACGGACCCCGCTATCGAGTAATTCGGCAAAACCAGCCAGGCCCAGACCACTGGCCAAAGACAATACCATTCCTAGCAGGAATAGTTTTTTGCGATTCGGTTTAATCGGTACATCGGGTAACAGCGGCGGTTCGAGTAAAATAAAACGTTCGCCTTTTAGCTCTTCTTCGAGGCTTTTGGACAGTTCCGCCTGCAACTCCTTGGCTTTCATTTCCTGGTACTTGCGTTCGGTACTTTCATAGTCGCGCTCGAGCGCATCAAGGCCTCGCTCAACCTCAGGGGTACGGCTTATCCGGGCATTCAGTAAGGTGATCTGGCTATTCTGATCAAGTCTTAATTTTTGAATTCTCACGATACTGTTATCGACTGCTTCGAGTCTGGCCTCTGCCAGCTTTAGCACCGGGTCTGCGGCCGAGTCATTCTCTTCCAGAATCTCTTCAGTAGAATTGAACTCGGCAATCATTGTCTTAATGCTTTCGAGTTTTCGTTCAAGTTTTTTTACATCAGGGTGCTCGTCGGAATAATTTTCGGCGAGTTCGAGCATTTCTCGCTTCACATTTTGTTCCTGTGTTTGCAATTCTTCGATATCTCCTAATTTACCGTACTCATTTTCATATGCATTTATTTGTCGCTTAATTGCCTTGACATCCGGGTGTTCCGACCCATAACGAGCCGAAAGGCTTATATACTGGTTTTGGAGGTTTGTGAGGTCCTGTTGTTGCTGAAGTTCTTCCTCAGTCAAGTCAGCGCCGGTCGCAGCCGCATATTGCAGGGTTTCAAAATCGATCAACAGCAGCTTTCTTCTTCCGTTTAGTTCTTCAATTTCAGATTCAGAATCCAGGGAAGCCGTTTTGAGAGCGACAACCTGTGCGAGATTGGCTCCTAAACCCTCTGGCAGGCTGCCCGCGTTTTTCTGCTTGTAACTGGCTATCTGTTCTTCTATCACTGCGATCTGAGATCCCAGTCGCTCACTTTCCTTTTTCAGGAACTCCGTTGTTTCCTCGGCCCTTGCAGTCCGGGCCTTTATGTTTTCATCAAGGAACAAAGTCACCAGTTCATTGGTAACATTTTGCGTAGCCACAGCATTTTCATGCTCAAATGAAACAGTGAATGCGATGGTTGGAGCAACCCTATTCCAACGACCCCGCACATTTGCACTGACCAGATCGACCGATATCCGGTTTCGCATGTCTTCAAGAATAACAGAGCTCGGTGTAGATTTGATTTCATCGGCGTAAAGGTTGAATTTTCCAATAATGTCAAACAACTGATCTCCGGTCATGATTCTTTGCTTGATAACCTGGATACGTTCATCGGCTAAACTGGTGTCCGTCGACTGAATCAATTCTTCCGAAATTTGTTGCGATTCGATTTGAATCGTTCCAGTTGATTGATAAATCGGGGGTAAGACCGCTACTGTTATAACGGTGACAAAAAGCACCGCGATAGAGGGTATCAGGATGTGAAATTTTCGACGCCAGGCGATCGAGATGTAATCGCCTAACGTTTTGACGTCTTCTTCCATATTTTATTCTAAAAATATCGTCAAATTAAATCGGCGAATAGGATAACGAAAACAGTATAGTACTGGAATTTGCATTTTCCGAACCTTCCTCACTTTCGCGATAGCGATAACTAGCTGAAAAACCAATTTCGCGGGTATATTCATAATCTCCTTCAGCCTGAATCGAAAAATAGTCCCGGTCATCGGTGTACTGACCTTCTGCCGACAGCGTGAACTGTGATCGCTCGGAGAAGTCATGGTCCCACTGCAAATTCAGCCCGGTCTCCTCCCGTACTTCGCCCTGGCCACTAGCCTCGAAACTGTTACTCAACATCAGCGTAAAACTATTGCTTTCATCGAGTCGATGGTCAACGCCGAATGAGTAGTTGCTACCGTCTTCCGAATCGTCCGGTCGGTCAACCGAAGTAAAGCCGAATGAAAAATTAAAGTTGGTCGCCTCACTTGTCCTTATCAGGTAGCCTAGACTAACACTACTTGAATCGGTTTCATCCCCGTCATCGGGATCATAAATACTGTAACCCAAGTCAGTTGAAATACTACTAGCTTCATCCAGTCCGTAACTCCAGCTCAACGAAAGCGAAGTATCGGTAAAATCGGTTAGTGAAACTGTGTCATAGCTAACATCCTGCAAACTCAGGCTTGCCGAAACTGAGGTTCTTTCATCAACTTGAAAGCTTAGGCCCGGTGTTATGCTTGTCGTATCGCGACTCCCATCTTCGAGAAGCCCGCTGCCGAGCAACTCGGTTTCGGTCAATAGTTGTGTTTCCAGTAAGGCGTTCAAAGAGCTGGAAAGCCGTTCACCTGATCTCGCAGCGTCCAGCGACAGGTTGTAACTGCTTTCATCTTCAATTGACGATTCCGAGTAATTTAGACTATTTACCCCAATTGCCAGGCGAACGCTTGAAATTTCCGTTTCACTCTCCATACCAGCAAATACACCCAGATCGATCGAGGTGGTATCAATTTCGTCATCGGCTTGGAGACGGATATTGTCATCGTATCCGACGGTCAGGTCCGTGCCATAGCTACTTTCCCAGTTGTGTGCGTACACCGGATTGTACGCCAGGATTAATGAGGTAATCAGGATTACCCACAAGCAATGACGCCTCCGATCGAGACCGGAAATATTGTACAAAGTAAACACCTGTTAACTCTCTAGTGGGGCTATAGATTTTAAGGAACAACAATGGTATCGCCACTTTGCAGCAGGATATTGGTTTCGAGCGCCTGACCATTAGCTATTTTACTATAATCGAATTTGATTACAGCTTGGCCTTCTCCATTTCTCCTAAGAATTTTTATTTTCTTGGTATCCGCATAGGTCGTAAATCCACCGGCCAGGCTCAATGCCTGCACCACATCGGTTGGCCGGGTCAACGGAAGGCGCCCGGGGGTATTGACCTTGCCGATAATAAAAATGTTGTTTCCTTCTACCGCAAGCACCGAAAGATTGATTTCGGGATCAGGTATCAACCGCGACAGTTTTTCCTTCAACTCTTCCTGAACCTGCGCTGGAGTCCTGTTGGCCACCGAAATAATTCCCACCAGCGGAAACGATATGGAGCCATCGGGTAACACCATCACTTCTTGTTGCAGCGCTTCTTCATTCCAGACAGAGATTCTCAGCAAATCGCCTGGATTCAATAGGTAGGCTTCTTGGGCACTTGAAATCACTGAGGTGATTGCCAGGGTTATACCAGTAAGGATATTTATAATCTTCATTCAATGTGATACCACGAATAGAAAATAATGCAGGCAAAAATGTAGACGGCCCTCTTCCCTCATTTTATAGCATGAAACGATGACTAATGCAGCAGCATATTTCGTTCGCGATTTCTCGCGAGTCACCAGACTTCTACTCAAGTTCACCTTGAAAATGATACCAATACTGGCAATGCAGATTCGAATAGCCAGACTGCTGCCGGAAGCGGCTTAGGCTCATCACAAGTCCATCCTGCAACTTGACTCTGACGGCTTCTAAATGACCAACAGATTTTACCACCCCGGGATTTGTGACTCATCACCCATTTGGGTTAAATCCTTTTCAAAAACCCGATTTAATGTGAGGGCTATCACTTTATTGCTATTTATATTCTTTATATTGCAATAACCCAGACGGGAATTCTTTAATCAATTGCTCTAAAATACGATTCCGAAAGGGAAAATAAAACCAGGAACAATATTATTTATGGATCGAAGACGTTCATCACATATCGTACCGGAGATTTACGAAGCGACGATCAACCCAATTCACTGGGATTACGTGGTCACCATGATTGCGAAATTAACCCGATCCAAGTCCGCCTGCCTGTATTACAAAAACAAGGATATGGAAATTGCCAGCACCATTGCACAATATGGTTTGCCGACAAACCAGCGCCTGAATTTTACCGACCAGTGTGATTCGCTCGACGATATATTTTGCACTAAAAAGGACGCCAAGGCGAAAGAACTGACATGCTCCCAGTTTTATTTCGGCAGTAACGACATGATGACGGATGAGACCGAACTCTACCAGCAATGGATGAAACCGTGCGGAATCTTTCACGTTGGTGGCGCCCAGTTTGTCGACTCGGCTAGTCATAAAGCCGGTATTGCAATTATGCGCGCTGAAGATGCCGGCGCCTGGAGCGATGGAGATATGCGTGTCATCAATGAATTATTGCCGCATTTGCGCCGTGCATTGAACATCCACTCCGAGTTCACTTATTTGCGTTTAAGGCAGGATGCCCTGCTCAACGGCCTTGATCGATTAGTCATCGGCCTGATCCTCTACGATAGCAACGCCAGGCCTGTTTATATCAATCCGACGGCCACCGCCATTATCGAAAACCACCCTGCGTTAGAATTGCAGAATGGTGATATTTTGTTAACCAATCCGGAAGATGACCGGAAATTGCGTAAAACGATTATCGATACCGCTGATATTGATCCGGATGATTCGTGGAAGCAATCTGTGGCCATCGGGATTACTCATCCTGACCTGGAAGCTCCTTTGCCGCTGCTGGTCACGCCCATGCATGCCCATCTGGTAACTTCCGACCTCGATTACGAAGGCGCTCAAGTCGCAGTTTTCATAACCGATCCGAATTTGGATCAACCCATTTCAATCGACAGCCTGGTCAGTGTTTACAACCTGACACCTTCCGAGGCACAGGTAGCGATTAGCCTGGCCAATGGACATAGTGTCGATGAAATTGCCAAACTTTCTCATCATAGTTCCCACACGATTCGTTCGCAGCTAAAATCCGTGTTTCGTAAGACCGCTGTCTCTCGACAAAGTGAATTGATCAAGTTGCTACTAACCGGACCTTTTGCTCAACGAAGACGATCTTCCGTAACCTAATCTGTTCTAAAGCAAAGGCTAACCTATGCCCCCTGGCAGAATTCATTCAGAACGATCCTTGTTACAACGGCGCAAATCGCTGACCACGACGCTGCAAGCATTAATTGATGGGCTGATCGTACTGTTAACCGTTTACTATGCGTTTCACAACGCGCAGGGTTTTCTCAGCACGATTGATGCGGTGTTTATGATTACACTGCTTGCGATCATGGGTGTTACCTATGATCAAATGGGCATTTACCGCCAATTTGGCGGATTAATCAAGTCAACCCGAAAGCTCCTGTTTGCCTGGGCAATCAGCTTTTCGGTCACTCTTTTTATCTTCATTATGGCGCAATATTTCGACCAGTTTTCGAGACCTGTGTTGTCGATAATTTTCATGATTGCATTTGCCGGCCAATTGTTAAACCGATGGATTCTCATCAGCTTTCGAGTGCAAACCGCGCATTCGTCGGGCGATCAGAATCGTGTGCTTCTGATAG
>QIJI01000173.1 GCA_003231795.1 Gammaproteobacteria bacterium | reverse complement strand
TTATTGACTGGGAAAACTCGGTTTCGATCGAATTTGTCAAACACCGTGCCAGGCAAACTGGAGGGGCCGTGTTTGTTGAAGATGAAGGCAGGCGAATTGGTCGAGTCAATATGCCGGAAATTTTGTACACTGCCCTGTTAAAAGCACCACGCGCTATTTTGCAGCTTGAAATGAATGAGCGGGTCTCGCTGATTCGTGGCGATTACATTACCCGCAACTGGCCCGTCTATCAGCAAAGTTTTCCCGAAACGGCGGAAAAGGAGTTCTCTCAATTTGTGCTCGACAACCTGGCGCGAATACAACGGCGGCTCGGTGGTGATCACTTCAGGCAGGTGCATCATTTTTTTAAGCTCGGCCTGCAACAGCTATTTGCCGGTAATTTGACCGAAGAATTCGATAACGGTATTCGGATTTTGCTCGAACATTATTACGATCCGATGTACCGTTATCAAATTAAGACCAAGCAACCTGAAATAGTTTTTGAAGGTGAGGAGACTGAATTCCTTGAGTGGGCCGAAGCCGGTTACGGTAAATGAACCAATCATCAACAAGAAAGTCTTATGCGACCATATCAAACGGGTAATTTTGGATGAAAAAAATAGCGATTCTTGTACTGCTGATCGTAGTCGTGGCAGCTTTTTTTCAGTTCGAACTGGGACAATATTTGACGCTTGAATATGTCAAGGCACAACAGCAGCAGATCGATCATCTTTATCAGCAAAATCGGGTACTCACTCTGGTCGGTTTTTTTCTTCTCTATGTGTTTGTTGCCGGTGCCTCGCTGCCCGGTGCCGCAGTACTGACGCTGGCCGGTGGCGCTGTTTTCGGGTTGGTAACCGGTTTGATTCTGATCTCTTTCGCCAGCACCATTGGCGCTTCGATCGCTTTTCTTATTTCGCGTTACCTTTTCCGAGATTCGGTACAGTCCCGTTTCGGGGCGTCGTTAAAAGCATTCAACGCGGGAGTCGAAAAAGATGGTGCTTTTTATCTGTTCGCGTTACGGCTGGTGCCCGTATTTCCATTTTTTGTAATTAATCTTGTTATGGGGCTGACCTCGTTGCGCCTGTGGACGTTTTTCTGGGTCAGCCAACTGGGTATGTTTGCGGGCACAGTGGTGTATGTCAACGCAGGAACGCAACTGGCCCAAATTGAATCGGCCAGCGGTATTTTCAGCGCTGAACTTATTCTTTCATTCGGTTTATTGGCGATGCTTCCTTTCGTTGGCAAAAAAATGGTATCCATAATCAAGGACCGCAAGGCGTTAAAGGGGTACAGCAAGCCCGCATCTTTCGATACCAATCTGGTCGTTATCGGTTCAGGCGCGGCCGGACTGGTAACCGCGTATATCGCCGCTGCGGTGAAAGCAAAGGTAAGCTTGATCGAAAAACATAAACTGGGTGGCGATTGCCTGAACTACGGATGTGTTCCGTCAAAAGCGCTGATTCGCTCAGCCAAATTCATGTCACATGTCAGCCGCAGCAAAGAGTTTGGAATTAACCGTGCACAGGCAGATTTCGATTTTGCCGAAGTGATGGAACGGGTCCAGGCTGTGATTCGCAAAATAGAACCGCATGATTCGGTCGAGCGATATACCGGGCTAGGTGTCGATGTGGTACTCGGTGAGGCAACGATCACCTCACCCTGGACGGTTGAGGTTAACGGCGAAACGATTCGCACCCGTAACATTGTTGTGGCTACCGGGGGCAGGCCGTTTGTGCCGCCGATCGAGGGCATCGATCAGGTGAAATACTATACCTCCGACGATTTATGGGAGATGCGTGAAAAGCCGAAAAAACTAGCCGTGCTGGGTGGCGGTCCGATTGGTTCAGAGCTGACCCAGGCATTTGCCCGGCTGGGCGTAGAGGTGACTCAGGTCGAAATGCTGCCCCGAATTCTGTTACGTGAAGATCCCGAAATTTCGGAACTAGTGCAACAGAGGTTCAGCGACGAAGGAATTCGGGTATTGACCTCTCATACGGCGAAACGATTCGAAAAGCGAGATGGCATAAGCTATTTAATTGCCGAGCATGAAGGCGATGAAATTCAAATTGAGTTCGATGTTCTCATCGTTGCGGTGGGTCGAACTCCCAATTCGGGTAGCGCCGGACTGGATCAGCTCGGTATAAAGTTGAATCCAGACCGAACCATCGAAGTCAACGAATTCCTGCAAACCAGTATCCCGACCATTTACGCCGCTGGTGATGTCATTGGTCCCTACCAGTTTACCCACGTCGGCGCACACCAGGCCTGGTACACATCAGTAAACACATTGTTTGGCATTGTTAAACGCTTTAAAGCGGACTATTCGGTTATTCCCTGGGCCACATTTGTTGAGCCCGAAATAGCGCGAGTCGGGCTCAATGAAACCGAGGCGCTGGAACAGGGTATCGCCTATGAGGTGACCCGATATGGCATCGATGATCTCGATCGCGCAATTGCCGATAGTGAGGCCCATGGATTCGTCAAGGTACTGACGGTACCTGGAAAAGACCGAATTTTAGGGGTTACCATTGTGGGCGAGCATGCAGGGGATCTGATCGCCGAATTTGTACTGGCGATGCGGCATGGATTAGGACTGAACAAGATCCTCGGCACCATTCATATTTACCCAACTCTGGCCGAGGCGAACAAATACGCAGCCGGAGAATGGAAACGCGCTCACGTTCCTGAACGATTGCTAGGATGGGTGGCTAAATTTCATCGCTGGCGACTAAATTCCTGAGTCGGTTCCATGCCGACATCCCCGGATTACCCGTTATTTTTCAGCGAATACCGAATTAAACTGCTGCCCGGTTTTGACGAATGTCGTGCACTTGCTGAGCCACTTGAGTTTCTTGGCTCCAGCATAGGTGCAGGTACTACGAATTCCGCCGAGCAGATTTTGAATCGAATTTTCTATTTTACCGCGATAAGGCACTTGAATTTCCCGGCCCTCTGACGAACGATATTCTTTGAGACCGCCAAAATGTTTTTCGTTGGCCGCCTTTGAGCTCATGCCGTAAAAATTAACAAACTTGCGCTCTTCGATCCGGTCTTCCCAGCCCGCGTCGGTTTGCGTGATTTCGCCAGATTTATAATAGCGAGTAACAATTTCACCACCCCCTTCGTCGTGGCCGGCCAGCATGCCGCCCAGCATGGCAAAATCGGCGCCGGCAGCGAAGGCTTTCGCCAGATCACCCGGGCAGGTACAACCACCATCTGCGATAATATGTCCACCGAGACCGTGGGCCGAATCGGCACATTCAATCACTGCCGATAGCTGCGGAAAGCCGACCCCGGTTTGAATTCGAGTGGTACAGACACTGCCCGGGCCTATGCCGACTTTGACAATATCGGCGCCACTGAGGATTAATTCCTCGGTCATTTCACCGGTTACAACATTGCCTGCAATAATGACGATGGCCGGATAGACATCGCGCAACTGTTTGATGAAATCGGAAAACCGCTCGGAATAGCCATTGGCCACATCGACACAAACATATTTCAAACGATGACTGGTTTGCCGGTAAACACCTTCAAATTTGGAAAAATCCTGAGCTGTGATGCCGGTGGAGTAGGCGACATTTTCGCGCCTGCCCGGCCGCTCCTGATTAAAGAATCGGTGCAGTTCATCGGTTTCGTAGTTTTTGACAAGGCAGGTAAACAGCCCCAGATCTGACAATGCATCGGCCATCTCAAAAGTACCGACTCCATCCATATTGGAAGCCATTATCGGGATGCCGCGGTAATGCTCGTCGTTTTCACCCTGATAGTTACGGAAGGTGAATTCCCGTTCCAGTTCTACCTCTTTGCGGCTGCCCAGGGTGCTTCTTTTGGGGCGAATTAAAACGTCCTTGTAATCCAGTTTACTGTCGTCTTCAATTCTCATGCGGTTTCACGACCCGGGTATTCTGACAGGCGCCGACAGTAGCATGATTCCTGTACCCGGGACAGGTTCTGATTTATCAGGCTTGCCGCTGCTCAGGTCAGGGCTCTTTCGAGATCCGCGAATGTATTGGCACGTGCCGAGAGCTCGATTTTCATGCCGAGTAATTTTTCGATATGGGTAGACGAAATTAACCCGGTGATTACCTGACTTCCATCCTCCAGCGTTTCGTTTACCAGCATATGCTGTCGCCCGGCGGTTTTGATAGTTTCGACAATATCGCCTACCCTGGCTTCGACAACATCGCTCTGTTGCAATGATTCAAGCTGTGTCAGTGGAGTCATCAGATCTTTCGCCAGAATTTCATCGCGTGTACCACCCTGTTCACGAATATAACGAACGGGTTTTTCACCATAAAGATCGGTATAGGTAATCAGGCCCTGCAAACTGCCATCGGTATCGGCAACGAACAAAAGGCGCACGCCGCATTTGATCATCTTATCATTGACTTCTTCGAGACTTACTGTTGCGCTGATGGAGAAAGGGCGGATATTTTTAAAGTCGGTAAAAACCACTTCGGCACTATCTTTTAGCGAAACCGACCCTGCTTCGATTTCATCGTTTTTGTAGATGCTTGTGCCGCTGGAAAGTAAAGTGTGCTGAAGGTTTTGATAACGAGTACTCATCACGATACCTCACTATTTTGTGACGATTATACCTGAAATTGCACGGTATACCGCGCTGTTTTACCTCACGCTATCAGCGGGGGCTATCGGGTTCTGGGGCAAACTCCGTCGTTGCCGAAGAAAAACTCGATTTCTGCCCTGGCAGTATCCAGGCCATCCGAGCCATGTACCGCGTTTTCATCGACAGTCTGGGCGAAATCGGCACGAATGGTACCCGCCGCAGCATCTGCCGGATTGGTAGCACCCATAACTTCCCGGTTTTTTGCGATCGCATCTTCGCCTTCGAGTGCCTGTATCATGACCGGTCCAGATGTCATAAACGCAACCAGATCATTATAAAATGGGCGCTCCCGATGAACGGCGTAGAATTCGCCTGCTTTTGCTGCGCTTAAGTGTTCCATACGGGAAGCTACAATACGCAAACCGGCTTTTTCGAAGCGGTCATAAATTTCGCCGATAACATTTTTGGCAACCGCATCAGGCTTGATTATCGAAAGGGTGCGTTCGATGGTCATTGAGGAATCTCCGGGATGAAAAATGCTGCGAATGATACTCCTTAGGGTACACTTATGCGACCCCTTTTCAGGTCCCGGAAATGAAAACCGATCAGCACAAACGTAAACATTTAAAAGACTATCAAGCGCCCGATTTTGGAATCGATAAAACGCATCTGGTTTTCTTTCTGGATCCTGCCCGTAGCAGAGTTATCAGCCAGTTAAAACTACACCGCCTGAGTGCGGATAAAAGCCCTCTGGTTCTGGACGGTATCGATCTCGAACTACTAAACCTGAAACTCGATGGTCTGGAGTTACAACCCGACCAGTATCAACTAACTTCAACAACCTTAACCATCGAATCGGTTCCGGATAGCTTCGAGCTCAGCTGCGAAGTCGCCATTAATGTCGCTGCAAACACTCGCCTGGAAGGCCTTTACCTGTCTAACGGCAATTTCTGCACTCAATGCGAAGCCGAGGGATTTCGCTACATCACCTACTATCTCGACCGACCCGATGTAATGTCGATATTCAGCACCGAAATTCACGCCGCAGCAGGTACCTGCCCGGTTCTGCTGTCAAACGGAAACCGGCTTGACTCGGGCAGCGATGAAGACGGCCATTGGGTAAGCTGGCAGGACCCGTTTCCGAAACCGAGTTATCTGTTTGCACTGGTTGCGGGGGATCTCGCCTGTATCGAAGGCGTATTTAATACCGGTTCAGGGCGCGAGGTAAAATTACAGATTTTTACCGAACATCATAACCGGCATAAATGTGACCATGCGTTGCTGGCATTGCAAAAGGCAATGAAGTGGGATGAGGATGTATTCGGACTCGAATATGATCTCGAACTCTACATGATTGTGGCGGTGGATGATTTCAACATGGGGGCAATGGAAAACAAAGGCCTCAATGTATTTAACACGCGTTATGTGCTGGCTAATCCGGAAACCGCAACCGATGATGACTATCTCGCCATCGAATCGGTTATCGCGCACGAGTACTTTCACAACTGGACCGGAAACCGGGTGACCTGCCGCGACTGGTTTCAGTTGAGCCTGAAAGAGGGGCTTACCGTGTTTCGGGATCAGCAGTTCAGCGCGGATACTTTTTCAGCTGCGATACAACGAATTAATGATGTTCGCGTATTGCGCAATCACCAGTTCAGTGAAGATGCGGGACCTATGGCGCATCCGGTTCGTCCCGCCTCGTACCAGGAAATCAACAACTTTTACACTGCCACGGTTTACAACAAAGGTGCTGAGGTTGTACGTATGATGCACTGCCTGCTGGGGGCGGCGAACTTTCGCCTGGGTATGGATTTGTACTTCGAACGACATGACGGGCAGGCAGTAACCACTGACGATTTTCGGCTCGCGATGCAGGATGCTTCGGGCATAAATCTCGAACGCTTTCAACGCTGGTATCAGCAATCGGGCACGCCTCGGGTTGATATAAAACGTAACTACGATGCTGCCTCGAAAACGCTGATTCTGGATATCAGGCAACAGGCCGGAAGCACAAAAGGAGAACTGAATCTTGCTTTTCATATGCCGCTTCGTATTGCGTTATTTGATGCCCAAGGACAGCCGCTGGCGCTTGATGACGCCGGAAACCTCGAACAAACGTTAGATTTACGCGAGTACGAATTGTCACTAAGCTTCGAGAATGTTCCACCCAATACGTTGGTATCAGCCTTTCGCGGATTTTCGGCACCTATTATTCTGACTACCGACTTGAGCGATGCCGAATTGGCACGTTTGATGGTTTGCGATAGCGATCCGTTTAATTGCTGGGAGGCCGGGCAGCAGCTTGCCACCCGAACCATGCTGGCTATGCTGCAATGCGAACCGGCCGACTGGCCAGATCTGGTACAGCCTCTGTTACAGGCTTTTTCCGACCTGATGTCAGCCGCACAACTGGATCGGGCGCTGGTGGCGGAGATGATGGTATTGCCGAGTGAAAAATATCTCGCCGAGATGCTGGATCAGGTCGATGTGCATCAGCTGAGATATGTGCGTGATACCCTCAGGTTCGAAATTGCACGGCATAACGAACTGCAGATTTTGCAGCTTTATCAGGATTGCCTGAGCGATGGGGAATATACGATTGACGCCGATTCCATCGCTAACCGAGGCATGAAAAACACCTGTTTGTTGTACCTGATGCAATTGCAGAAACCCGAGTATTTCGGGTATTGTCGGCAGCAGTATGAACGCGCGCACAATATGACCGATCAAATGGGCTGTCTGCAGGCGATTGTTCATCATGAACACCCATTGCGCGATGAAATTCTGGGCCAGTTTTATGATCAATGGAATGCGACGCCGCTGGTTCTGGACAAATGGTTCAGTGTTATCGGATCGAGTAACCTTGAACATGCTCTCGATACCATTCGACCATTGTTCGAGCATCCCGATTACAGCCTCAACAATCCTAATCGGGCACGTTCGCTACTGGGTTCCATGATTGCCAACTCGCGTGCATTTCATCAAATAGATGGGGCGGGGTATCAATTTGCCGCGCAAAAAGTGCTTGAACTGGATACGATCAATCCGCAAGTGGCAGCGCGCCTTGCCAATCCTTTCGTACACTGGCGCAAGTTAGTAACAACGCAGGGACTTATGTTGCGATTACAAATCGAGTCGATGCTGGGTAGTGGTGAACTATCTAACGATTTGAATGAACTCCTGAGCACCAGTCTCAAAGATTAGCCCGGAAAATTCACCAATCATGCACCATCTCGCTAGTTTATTTATTCCACAAGAAATATTTCTTCAGTCGCTCGTAATCATCGATATGAGACTCCTTCAGAAATTTTCTTGTGAAATAAATATCCTGCGCGATCTTGGCGCAGATTGGTGAAATTTCCGGACTAATTCAGGTTATGCCCGGCCGTGTAGAAATTGTTTTACCCGGGTTGTTTGAATTGCCGGTGGAGGAACTGGAATCGGACTTCCTGCGATCTGAATTGCCGCATCTAAACCAGTTCCTTAGCCAGGCCAACGTGATATCAGGCAAGTCACGCAATATCGATGCAATTATTTTTGAAATTCTGCGCTGGGAGCAGACTGTCGGGCTTCCTCTGGCGCAGGCATTGGTTGAACCCGGGCCGCCTCATACGGGCTGTTATCTGTTGTTTCAAGCGGTACATCTGCGGGCCGATATGCAAAATGCAATCGTTCTTCCAATTGAATGGAGCCAACAGAATTTAAGTGATATAAATATAATAATCAAAGATTTACAGGACATGTTTAATGTAGATTTTGATATTGATATTGTCGCTGACGGATTATATCTGATGAAACTGAACGGGGTTTCCGCGCCGCAGCATTACCCTCATATCCTGTCGGTGCTGGGCAAAACCGCCAACCCCTATATTGAACAAACGCGTGAAAACCTGCCCTGGTACCGCTTAACCAGTGAAATACAGATGTTCATGCATCAGCATGCTGTCAATCAGCAACGTCTACAACAGGGCCTGGCGACGATCAACAGTCTGTGGTTCTGGGGAGCGGGACAGTTACCGAAAACAATGCTTTCAAATCCTGACTGGTACTGTGATGACCTGGTTTTGACTCGTTTCGCAAAATCACTGGGTCTGGCTGTGCGGCGCATCAGTCAGATTGCCGATAGCGATCCAGCGGTAGATTCGGTCGTCGTCGATTTACGATTGATCGAAGCCTTGAAAACCGGCAGCGACAGTTCGCTCGATCAGTTGCTGCGCGAGGTCGACCGGGAATTGTTTGAATCTGTACCTGGCGGCTGTTCGATCAGGTTGCGTGCCGGATTCGAATACGACTTCGAATGGACGACGGTATCGAAGCTTAAATTCTGGCGCAAAAAGAAAAGTCTGGTGGACTGGTTAGAGCAATCGTCCCGCTAATCAGAGGCTCCCTGGCAACAATATATATTGATTACGCGGATACTTATTAGCCACTGACTATGCGAAAATGCCTGCACCAAGCGGGGGCAGAGGCATGTCAGCGAAGAACCAGGTTCCAAACTTTAAAACGGTCGAAGATGTCGTCAATGAATTGAAACCCGGCTATCCGGTTTACTGTTTACGTCCGGCCGAAATAAAGCGCCAGGCGAAGTTCTTTCTTGATTCCTTTCCCGGGCGGGTTCTGTACGCGATTAAATGTAATCCGCATTTGACGGTGTTACAAGCGCTGTACGATGCCGGTATTCGTCATTTTGATACGGCTTCGTTGCAGGAGATAGCGCTGGTACGCGAACATTTCCCCCAGGCCGACTGTTATTTCATGCATCCGGTTAAGGCGCGCGCCTCGATAATGACAGCGCAGCAGGTATATGGCGTCGATCATTTTGTGCTGGATCACGAGAACGAGCTGGAAAAGATTATTGAAGTTACCGGTGGCGGTGACGGCAAGGTGATACTGGTCAGGATCGTGACCCCGGTGCACGATGCGCAATACCAGTTATCTGACAAGTTCGGAATCGCTGCCGAAGATGCGCCGGCGCTGCTGAAAAAGGTACACGATGCTAATTTCCAGACCGGGGTGGCATTTCATGTTGGCTCGCAATGTCGCGTTCCGCAGGCGTTTGTCGATGGTATAAATACCGCGCTCGACGTGATTGAAGCTGCCAATGTACCGGTACATTATCTCGATGTTGGTGGTGGTTTTCCGGCATTGTATGAAGATGATCGCCCGCCCGATTTGAGTGTTTATTTTGACGCAATACAGCAAGCTTATGATCAATCCCGGTTACGCCGGGACTGTGTACTGATGTGCGAGCCCGGTCGTGGCCTGGTGGCGAGTGGGGCAACCCTGCTGGTGCAGATCCAGTTACGCAAAGACAACAAACTGTATATCAATGACGGTATTTACCAGAGCCTGTCCGAGACCCTGCTGGGCAAGATGAAATTGCCTGCCCGTTTGATCAATCCGCAGCGCGAGATCAGCGAACAGTTCCAGGATTTTACTATTTTGGGGCCGACTTGCGATAATCTCGACATCCTGCCTGCTCCATTCTATCTGCCAGTCGATGCGAATGAAGGCGACTGGATTGAAATTGGCCAAACCGGCGCCTATACCAATTCTGCAGCTACCCGCTTCAACGGTTTTTTTCCCGAAACCTTTGTTGCGGTCGAAGCCCCGCCTTTGCTACCGGGCTAAGGCTGCTCAGGGGCCCATTGATAAATTCTGTGACGCCCATAACGCGCTTCATACTGCACAAACCTCTGATCACTGCGCTTTTGGCGGGAACTGGATTGATGCTTTCGGTGGTCGCGGGGCAGGGGTTCGGCTTCAGAAGTTTGACCAGGCTCGGTTTAGCAGTACCATTTCTGGTCGGCACTGGCATTACCTATTGCCTGTTGCGCATGATGCAAAAACATCTGCGACAGTCAGGTGAAGCGTTGCGGCGGGAATTTGAGCAGCGTATCCTCGATTTAAAGGAAGTAGAAGATCGTTTTCAGCAATATGCAGAAACATCAAATGAGTGGTTCTGGGAAACTGATGAGGAAAATCGATTTGTCTTCCTGTCTTCCTATCTGTTTGAAATTGGCGGGGTCAATCCCGAAGATGTTCTGGGGCGAAGACGTGAAGATCTGCGACTTGAGTCAATAGACGCGGTAGAAAACGAGCAATGGGATCAATATTTGCATTGCATGGAACAACGACTGCCATTCAAGAATTTCTATTATCGAGGCAAGACTGCCAATAGTAGCGAGATCACTTTCCGGTTCAGCGGCAAGCCCTATTTTGACAAATCGGGTCAATATCTCGGTTATCGAGGATCGGCCATGGACGCCACCGAAGATCTGGAAAGACGCAAGCAGCAGCAACACATCCAGGATCTGATTTTTACTGCAACTTCGGTGCTGGCAGATGGCTTTGCGTTGTTTGACACCGATAATCGCTTGATTATGTGTAACGCTCGATACCGGGAAATATATTCCGATATTGCAGACAAGTATGAACCGGGCACAAGCTTTACGGAAATAACCGAGGCTTACGCAGAGACGCTATCAATTTTCGCAAACGAGGCGGAGAAGCTGGCCTGGATCGAAAAACGCATTGCGCTGCACCAAAATCCAGAAGGTCCGTATGATCAACAACTACGTCAGGGTGAGTGGGTACGAGTTATTGACCACAAACTTCCCGGCGGGGGTACCGTCGGACTTCGAATTGATATCACCGCAACCAAGCGCATCGAGGAAGAGCTCGAAAACGCCGAACGGATGGCACATATGGGCAGTTGGCGATGGGATGCCAGGAATAAAAGGTTGATTTCCTGCTCACAGGAGTATGCGCTGATCCATGGGGTACCGATGGACTTGATACATTCTCATCTGGATCAGCAGTTTTCCCAGGTCATTCATGTAGACGACCGGGAACGGGTAGGTCAGTTATTTGACGAAACTGATCGTAAAAATGTGCCCTAC